>NZ_JADBUZ010000227.1:0-24059 GCF_020245305.1 Microcystis sp. M20BS1
TAATACAGTGAGTTCTTTTCTTCTTCCGTGAATTCTAGGTTAATCATGTTTTTAATGAGTGCTTTGCTTCTAATTATGACTCTTGAACTATATTATTGTCTTTGAGTAAAAAATGCAAGTTATAACCGTGCAAAGTATAATCAGGGCAACCACCAGAAAACTAATCAGAAAACTGATGACTGAGAGTGGGGATAATAACATAGGGATTTTTGCGCTCAGATTCATTATCGATCCTACGCTGTTCGGTGACAAAAAGTGCAGATATTGCCCTCGTGGTTTTAGTCAGTGTCAGCATCGCACTTCAACAGCTAAGGCGCTCTGAAGTTTGGGGGATATTAGCAGAAATTTTAGGTTTAACTTACTCTCGATCGCTTTTTACCTGACTGATGCGACGAACGTTTAAAACATCGCTCATCAGCTTAATTTGAGTAACACAGCGTTCAAATTGTTGCAGGTCTTTTACTTCAATTTTCAGGGAAATTAAAGCGGGTTTACCGAAATTAGTCTTAACTCCGGCATTGCGAACGTTAATATTTTGGTCACTTAAACGAGAGAGAATATCTTTTAAAACCCCGACGCGATCAATCACTTCAATCTGAATATTTACCGGATAAGTTTGATAACGTCCCTGGTCATCTATAGGGTTCCAACTAACAGGAATTAAGCGTTCAGCTTCGGCTTTTTCCACATTCGAGCAGCCCTGACGGTGAATAACAATACCTTCCCCCGCATGGGCAACTATACCAGTAATATTTTCTCCGGGTAAAGGACAACAACAACCAGCCAAACGATAGACTAATCCCTCCACACCGGCGATCGGTGATTTACTGACGGGTAAAGCCCTTTGAACGGGAGAAGGTGGTAGAATCAATTGGGAATCAGTTAGGACATCGGGCGGATTTTTGACCGTTAAAATTTCCTGTTGATTTTTAACTGTTTCTTGCAGACGATTAACCACATTTTTTAGGGTAACTTCGCCGTAACCCAAAGCCGCCAATAAATCCTCTACTGCCACATAATTGCACTGTTTAGCCACCGATTGCATTCGTTCCGATTTCAGCAGGGCATCGAAGCCAGTTTTACCTAATTCTTTCTCTAATAAATCACGACCTCGGCTAATATTTTCTTCTCGTCGTGATTTTTTGTACCATTGCCGGATGCGATTTCTGGCGCTAGGAGTAACGACAAAATTTAACCAATCTAAACTAGGGTGACTATTTTTGCTGGTGAGAATTTCCACCAGATCACCATTTTGCAAGGGAGCATCAAGAACTGACCATTTACCATTAATTCTTGCCCCTTTCATCTGATTACCTACTTCGCTATGAATATGATAGGCAAAATCTACCGGTGTCGCGCCTTGGGCTAGGGCCACCACATCACCTTTGGGGGTGAAAACATAGATATCTTCTTCAAAGAAATTATTTTTTAGGCCATCCATGTATTCTTGGCCATCTTTAAGGTCTTTTTGCCAGTCGAGCAGATTACGCAGCCAAGCGAATTTTTCATCCTCGGCGGTTAAAGTTGTCTGACTAGAACCAGTTTCTTTATACTTCCAATGGGCTGCAATACCGTATTCAGCAACATGGTGCATTTCTAGGGTGCGAATCTGCACTTCTAGGGGACGGGCATTTAAACCAACAACGGTGGTATGGAGGGATTGATAACGGTTAGCTTTTGGTAAACCGATATAGTCTTTAAAACGGTTGGGAATCGGAGTAAATTGGTCGTGAACTACGGCTAAACAACGATAACATTCCTCTTTAGTTTCGACGATAATGCGGACGGCGGCGATATCATAAATCTGCTCGAATTCTTTACCCTGATTGTGCATTTTATGATAGATGCCGTAGAGATGTTTGGGGCGACCCTGTAAATCAAGAACTTTTATGCCAATTTCTTGCAATTTTTCCCGCAATGTGTTAACAACTGTTTCGATGCGGGACTCTCGATCGATACGTTTTTCCGATACCAATAACTGTACGGTGCGATAAGCATCGGGTTCGAGGTATTTAAAGCATAAATCCTCTAATTCCCATTTAAATCGCCCAATCCCTAAACGGTTAGCCAGAGGAGCAAAGATTTCTCTAGTTTCGAGGGCGATGCGTTGCTGCTGTTGCGGGTTGAGGTGTTCGAGGGTTTGCATATTGTGCAGGCGATCGGCTAATTTGACCACGATGACGCGGATATCTTGAGCCATCGCCAGGAACATTCGGCGAAAATTCTCCGCTTGCCGTTCAGTTTTGCTAGAAAAGTTGAATTTGGAGAGTTTTGTCACCGCTTCCACCAAATTACGCACCTCAACACCGAATCTAGCCTCGATTTCTTCGGGGGTGACTTCCGTATCTTCCACCACATCGTGAAGGAATCCCGCCGCGATCATTGCCCCATCACCCCCCAGATCCCGCAGTAATCCCGCTACAGCTATGGGATGGGCGATATAGGGTTCCCCGGATTTGCGATACTGGCCCTCGTGGAGTTTGTAGGCGAAATTAAAGGCCCGACAGATTAAATCGCTATCGGGATTCTGGGGGTCGTTTTCGTAGGTAATTAGGCATTCTTGCAGCCAATCGGGTAAAACTAACGCTTTTTTCGGTTCCGTGGCTCGGGGAAGGGCGGTGAGGGTTTCTGGTTGGGTGGCAGTGATGGCGTTCATGGTTGGATCGGGGGGATAATAGGGGTGGTGGAGACGGATAACTAGAAAATTATTAGGCCGAAGGGATGCCAGATTACTTAACTCTCTAACACTGGCATCGGATCGATCGGCGAAAAGGATGCGATTCTTTTAAGTTTTTGTCTCTGGTTGAGAGGAGAGAGGACTTGCAACCGTGACGGCAAATCGTTAATCTTATGTAACAAATTCTAACGCGCTTTGTATTGGATGCTACCGACAAATTACCATCAAGCCTACAAATCTTTGTTAAGAAAACTGGAGGATTTCAGTCTTGCCCTTCTGGATGGGGATGCTTCCACGGGGTTACAATCTTTTCAAGCTTTACAAACCTGTCTAGAAGGGGAGATATTGTCACTAAATGATGACAATTTCAGCCCCGAGGTGGCTAATCGTTGGCGCACAGTCCAGACGGAACTATATCGATCGTGGCGATTGCTGGAGACGGATTGGTTATTTTTGGCCTCGGCCCGGCAAGGACGGGAGAAACGTTTACAGATAATTAGCGAGCGAGTGGCGACTTTAAAGGGGTATTGTCGGCTTTTGTTAGGGGCAGTTGTCGATTAGTGATTAAATGCTCGATCGCCGTTTGTGTGGCATACTTGACCCTAAGTAGGTAGGCGTTAAAAATTATCAGATGCCCCCCTTATCAAGGGGGATCCCCCCGCCTATCGGCACCCCCCTTATCAAGGGGGGCAGGGGGGATCGGCACCCCCCTTATCAAGGGGGATCCCCCGCCTATCGGCACCCCCCTTATCAAGGGGGGCAGGGGGGATCGGCACCCCCCTTATCAAGGGGGATCCCCCCGCCTATCGGCACCCCCCTTATCAAGGGGGGCAGGGGGGATCAGAGGCAAAATCTATCTTCGATTTAATTATAACTACTTACTTAAGTCCTAACTTTTATCGTTACCGATCGCCTCATGTTGGAAATTAAAAACCTAAAAATTGCCTACCCGACCGAATTAAGTTCTCCCTCCTGGGCGATCGATGGGGTATCTTTGAGTATAGGCAAAGGGGAAACTCTGGGATTAGTGGGTGAATCTGGTTGTGGAAAATCGACCATCGGTAAGGCTATTTTAAGGTTATTACCCAATCGCACTCACGTGGAAGGTGAGATTACCTTTGAAGGGCGATCGCTTTTATCTTTATCTAGCAAACAGTTGGAAAAGTTTCGCGGGGAAGCAGTGGGATTAGTCTTTCAAGATCCGATGACGCGACTGGATCCGCTGATGACTATTGGCGATCATTGTGTGGAAACTTTGCAAGCTCATCGACGAAATTTAACCTATCGTCAAGCTAAAAGTCAAGCTTGTACTGTCCTAGAAAAAGTAAAAATTCCCGCTAATCGTTGGTCCCAATATCCTCACGAATTTAGCGGGGGAATGCGGCAAAGAGTGGCCATTGCTTTAGCTTTATTATTAAACCCTAAGTTAATTATTGCCGATGAACCCACCACCAGTTTAGATGTGACGGTTTCGGCGGAAATTCTGCGGGAATTAAAGCGTTTATGTAGCGAGGAACAGATGGGATTATTGTTAATTTCCCATGATTTAGCGCTGGTGGGAGAATATTGCGATCGATTAGCCGTGATGAAGGGGGGCAAAATTGTCGAATCGGGAGCGGTAAAAACAGTTTTTAATACACCTGAACACCCCTACACCCGTTCTCTTTTAGCCGCCGCTTTACACCTACAGTTACGCGAGGAAAAATCAACAGCAATTAAAGGCAAAGAAACGGTGTTAAAGGTGGATAATTTAAAACAGTATTATACCCTAGAAGGTAACTTTTTAGATGGTTTTTTCAAAAAAGAAAAGAAATTTATTAAAGCGGTGGATGAAGTCAACTTTGAACTGTATCGAGGGGAAATATTCGGTTTAGTTGGGGAGTCGGGGTGTGGGAAAAGTACCCTATCGCGAACCCTATTACAGTTAATTAAACCCACCGGGGGAAAAGTGGAATTTTTAGGAGAAGATTTAACCCCTTTATCGGGGGAAAAAATGCGTCCCAAACGACGCTTAATGCAGATGATTTTTCAGGATCCCCTCGCTTGTCTCAATCCTCTAATGACGGTGGGAGAAAGTATCGCCGATCCGCTTTTTATCCATCAAAAAGTTAATCTAGAAACGGCTAAAAAACAGGTTTTAGAAATGTTAGATCGAGTCGGTTTAACACCGGTAGAGGAATTTTATCGACGCTATCCTAAGGAGTTATCGGGAGGACAACAGCAAAGGGTAGCCATTGCTCGCGCTTTAATTACTCGTCCAGAATTAGTTATTTGTGATGAACCGGTTAGTATGCTCGATGCTAGTGTCCAGACACAGGTTTTAGAGTTAATGTTAGAGTTACAAAAGTTATTTAATCTAACTTATTTATTTATAACTCATGATCTTTGGTTAGCGAGATTCCTCTGCGATCGAATTGCGGTGATGACTGCGGGTAAAATAGTTGAAATGGGTGACACTGAACAGATTTTTAGCCATCCCCAACACCCCTACACCCAAAAATTAATCGCCGCAGCCCCGAGAATTTATCCCGACAGCAACTAAAATCGCTCTAGGGGTTTATAATTGTTATTGTCTAGATATGGTTAGGAAAGACAAAATGGCCAGACAACTTCAGATAACTCTCCCTGAAGATACCATGCAACTTCTCGATCGATGGTTGGCGAGTAGTGATTATCCTGAAAAAGAATATAATAATTTAATTAATGAAGCGATTAAATTATATATTATGGAACCACAGAGAAACTACCTCAAGCAACAATTAAAGGAAGGAGCTATTGTTAGAGCAGAAAGAGATTTAAATTTAGCACAAGATTGGTTTTCTCCAGAGGAGTATTTATGGTAATAATGATTATTTTCAAAGTTAAAAAACTGCTCAAAAAATTTGTCTTTAGTCTCCAGGAGGAAGGATGGAAACCAGCACTGAAAAAGACGAAACGAAAAATTATCAAAATTCTCACAGGAAAGAGTTCCTCTGAATTTGAAGAACAGGTGATCGAAAGTGCTAAACTAGCTGAACCCCGACCCCTAGAAATTGCCAGTAGTGATGATCCTTTAGTCTCGATTATTATTCCTGCTTATAACCAATTTGCCTACACCTTTAACTGTTTGGAATCCTTGAGTGTTAACTTAAGTTCTGATTTAGCTTATGAAATAATCATTGTTAATGATGCTTCCACTGATGACACCTTAGAACAATTAGCCACTTTAGTTAAAGGAATTAAAGTATTAACTAATGCAGAGAACTCTGGTTTTATTCGTTCCTGTAATTATGGAGCTAGTCAAGCAAAAGGTCAATACCTATATTTTCTCAATAACGACACTCGTATTCTGGAAAATTGTCTAGAAAGTTTATTAAAATTAATTGTCAATAATCCCCAAGTTGGTGCGGTGGGTTCTAAGTTAATTTATGCTAATAGTAAACAACAAGAAGCGGGGGGAATTATCTGGAATTCTGCCGATGGTTGGAATTATGGACGCTTAGATAGTCCCGATGAACCAGAATATAATTATGTGCGTCCCGTGGACTATTGTTCGGGGGCCAGTTTATTAGTTCCTACGGAATTATTTAAGCAATTGGGTGGTTTTTCTCAAGACTTTATCCCCGCATATTATGAAGATACAGACTTATGTTTTGCCATCCGAGAATTGGGTTATCAAGTCCTCTATCAACCCCAATCTAACGTTATTCACTACGAAGGAATCACCTCGGGAACAGACCTTTCCAGTGGGATCAAACAATATCAAGTTATTAATCAAACTAAGTTTCGAGAAAAATGGTCAAAGGTATTAACTAAACACCTAGATAACGATGCTAATAATGTACCGAAAGCTGCCCGACGTTTACAAGGAAACCCGACAATTTTAGTCATTGACTCCTACGTTCCACTATACGATCGAGAATCCGGCTGTGTGCGTTTATTAAATATTCTTAAGCTACTGCTCAATTTAGGCTATTCAGTGATTTTCTTTCCCGATAATGGCTATCCTGAACAACCCTATACTTCCGTCCTGCAACAGCTGGGAATTGAAGTTATTTATGGCACAGCGCAAAGATATAATCTAGAAGAAAAATTAATCAAATATTTACCTCTGATCGATGGAGTTTGGTTGTGTCGTCCCGAATTGTGCGATAAGTATATGGACTTAATTCGCTTAAAAACAAAAGTGCCAATTATTTATGATACAATTGACCTGCATTTTCTGCGTTTAAAACGGCAAAAAGACTATCTCGATCCCAATTATCAAAATACTAGCTGGAGTTGGGAAACCTATCAGAAATTAGAGTTAAACTATGCTAATCAAGCGGAAGCAACCGTGGTAGTAACGGAAGACGAAAAGCAGGTTTTATCCTCTTTAGGAGTGAAAAATGTTTGGGTAATCCCCAATATCCATGAAGAAATTTCCCTGTCAGAAAAAGTTGCTTTTGACCAGCGATCGGGTTTAGTATTTATTGGTAGCTACAATCACCCTCCTAATATTGATGCAGTTAAGTGGTTATGTTTAGAAATTATGCCCTTAGTTTGGGCATCCCGTCCCGATATTACCGTTAATTTATTGGGAAGTAACCTCAAGGATGAAGTAAAAGAATTAGCCAGTGATCAAGTAGTTGTCACCGGTTATGTTCCCGAAGTAGAACCCTATTTTCAAAAGAGTCGTATTTTTGTTGCTCCCCTGCGATTTGGTGCGGGAATGAAGGGTAAAATAGGTCAAAGTCTTTCCCTAGGATTACCCACTATTACCACAAGAATTGGTGCCGAAGGTATGGGATTAATTGACCACCAGGATGTTTTAATTGCCGATACTGCCGAGGAATTTGCCCAAGCAGTGATCGAACTCTATGATAATAGGGAATTGTGGCAAAAACTCGCTGATAATTCCCTAGAAACTATTAAGAGATACCAACCCGCTACCGTGCAAACTAACCTACAAGCTTTGTTATCTAATCTAGGAATTATTGCTAAGGATAGTTAACAAGAAAAAAGCTCATTTCTCCCACAGGTCTATTCTATGTCACCAAAATCAACTCTAGAATCAGCAATTTTGCAGAGTTAAAAACCTATTGAGAAAGTCGGAGTTCTCTAGAAGTAGTTCCCGACTATAACCCCCTCACTTCTCTCGAAAAATTTGGCAAGAAAAACTCAAAAACTTGGCAATTAATACCCGTTTATTTCTGATTAACGACTCCTTTCTCCTTGAAAAAATATGCCAACTTATCCTGATATCTCCAGTCAAGCTTTTAAACATCCCCTAGATCAGCAAGCTGAACAGGCCTTAAGATCAGTTCCGGGGTTTGATTTATTAGCGAAAAGTTTTTCCGAATATCTCTATGAACGTCCCCAACAAATTTTATTAATGGGCAATGATTTAAAAGTTGGTCCTCGTCAATACGCCACTTTATACGGCATCTATCGCGAATGTCTGCGGGATTTGGATATGTTCCCAGAACCGAATCTTTATGTCAGTCAAAACCCTTTAGCCAATGCCTATTCTTTGGGTTCAGAACATCCCTATATAGTCTTTAATACTGCTCTTTTAGACCTCTTAGATGAAGAAGAAATTCGAGTAATTCTTGCCCACGAATTAGGTCATTTAAAATGCGATCATAGTATTTTAATTCAAATGTCTTTTTGGGTGATGGGGGCGGCTAATTTTCTTGGGGACATCACTTTAGGACTAGGAAAAGCCATTACTACTGGTCTAGTTTATGCCTTTTATGAATGGCGCAGAAAAGCCGAATTATCAGCAGACAGAGCGGCTTTATTAGTTACCGATGATTTAAATTTAGTCTTGAGAACTTTAATGAAATGTGCAGGAGGAAGCCAAAAATATCTGCATGAATGCAACTTAGAAGAATTTATTCGCCAAGGAGAAGCCTATCGACAATTAGACCAAGATAACTTAAACCAGATTTATAAATTTATCATTTATAATGGTGGGAATGGTTCCTTTTTAACTCATCCTTTTTCCGTGGAAAGAATCCAGTATCTACAGCAATGGTTTAACTCGGAATCCTATCGTCAAATTCGCCAGGGAAACTATGCCCAAATAGGGGTAAAAAGCTCAATTAATGTTGATGCTAATGATAGCGAAAGCGAAAGATTGCAGCGACAAATAGCAGAACTACAAGCACAAATTGAACGGGCAAAAAGACAAAGAAACCGTGAATAATCTATACGAAGGCAAAAGGCAAAAGGCAAAAGGCAGCTTTGTTCTCCCCACACCCCAAACCCTACACCCCACACCCCACACCCTACACCCTACACCCCAAACCCCACACCCCACACCCCACACCCCACACCCTTTACTGATCACTGAAAATTCCCTCGCCTGTGTTTTGCCGATTTGGTGGGTACAATAGAGATATCGGGGACCGAAGCAATTCTCCCTACGATGATCCATAAACACTTACCCCCACTCTCTTTTTTTTGTTCTACTGCCCATGCTCCAAGATACCCAATCCATTCGTTACTATCAAAGACTAACCGATGACATGGTGGATCTTTGGCACCGTGGCTCGCGTTTTGATGAGATCCGGCTATACGTTGAAGGCTATTTAGCCTGTTTACGCGATTCTAGTTCCATAGAACCCTATCTGATTCATCGTCTCGAAGAAGAAATATTTCGTTTTCTGCGAGATCCTTCTAATTTTGAATATCTCTCCCCCCAAACCCAAACCCAAACTGAAGCAGATTATGGCTATTATTAACCCCATCTCGGGTTAAGGGAATTTGGCCATCAGTTCCGCAAAAAAAATCGGATTGACTCGCGAGAATCGCCCCGGGATTAGACCTCTTGCATAGAGAAGAATTCAGGAGTTAGGAGTCGGGAGACAGGGGATTTTTAGCAGATGTCTACTGAGCTTGACAGGAACGAGATTCGGTCATCTGTAGAACAATAGTATCGATCGCTTTCACCAGAGCCTGTCCGGAAACCCGTTGATTATTAACGATAATGCTAAATAACATCGGTCCTTGCTGGGGGTTTTCTAGATAACCCGATAGGGCCCGCACACCGGTGAGAGTGCCAGTTTTAGCGTAAACTGTGCCAGTAGCGGCCGTCTGACGCATTCGGTTTCTCAGGGTGCCACTAATTCCCGCTACCGGTAAGGAAGCATAGAAAGTATCGCGATTAGGAGAATAATACATCACCCGCAAAATTTCCACGATCGAGCGGGGAGTAGCATTATTACGGCGGGATAATCCCGAACCATCAGCTAAACGAAAACCACTGGGATCGATGCCCAATTGTGCCAAGATGGCAGTAACACTTTTAGAACCGCCGATAAAGCGAAAAAGAGTGTCAGCGTAGAAATTATTACTTCTCTGATTAGTGATATTCACCCAATCGCGCAGGGATTTTTTTTGAATTGTCGTTTCCGGGTTCATCGCTTGTAAAGCGGCAGCCGTGGTAAATAACTTTGTATTAGAAGCAGGGATAAAATAGCGATCGGCGTTATGACTATAAATAACCGTTTGGCGATCGATAGATTCGATTAATATACCCCACTGATTGGGAGCTTGACTGATAATTTTATCGATATTTGCCCCAATCAATTGAGTACAGGTATTATTATTGGTGTTATTGTTTTCTGGCGGGGGAACGTATAATTCGATGGATTCGTTCGACGAGGAAGGAGCGGGATAAACAGACAGATTAACTTGAGCGATGCTGGGGTAAGCCAAGGCGATAGTGGCTACACTGGCCACTGTCAGGGAATTAAGGCAATTGAGGAGTTGTTTCATGCTGTGTTTGTGTAAGCGTTCGCACTATTGTACCAGTTGCCGCTCAAGTGTCAACGTTACCTGTCTAACAGATTTTAGCGGCTAATGCACACCAATGCCAGAGAAGAAAGCTGGCAATAGCCCAGAACTGCACTGATACCGCTTCTCAACACCAGTTGGAATTTTTCTGGGTTCCAAAACTGGGCTATTTTGATACTGTTGACATTGCTGCTGACAATTGGGGAATAATAAAAGCAAAGTCTAGGAGAGATGATTCCAAAACAATGACGAATACCAGCCGTCAAAGTGTGCTAGAGACGTTAAACTTACAAAAAACTTATCGGACGGGATTCTGGTTAAATAAGAAAATCGAATCCTTGAAAAACTGTACTTTAATTGTCCATGAGGGCGAAACCTTTGGATTATTAGGCCCGAACGGGGCCGGCAAAACCACACTCTTAAAAACCCTTTTGGGGATTGTCCGACCCACTTCTGGACGGGCCTTGATTCTCGGTCAACCAATTGGCGATCGCTCGGTCAGGCAACGCATCGGCTATCTTCCTGAAAATGCCTACTACTACGACTATCTCACCGGCTGGGAATTCCTGCAATTAATCGCCAGCATTTTTCAAATTCCCTCTTCTGTGCAGAAAAAACGCATTCCTGAATTATTGGATTTAGTGGGATTAGACCGCAAAACTGCCCAGAAAAAACAATTGCGTCAATATTCTAAGGGTATGATGCAACGGATCGGCATAGCTCAAGCATTAATCAATGATCCTGAATTAGTCTTTCTCGATGAACCGATGTCGGGACTGGACCCTATCGGTCGCTATCAGGTGCGAGAAATTATTCAATCCCTCAAACAACAGGGGAAAACCATCTTTTTTAACTCTCATATTCTCTCCGATGTGGAACAAATTTGCGATCGCATTGCCCTGTTGGCCCGGGGAGAATTACTCTGTGTCGGTTCCCTCGACCAAATTCTCGGTCGTGCTGATGTCTATCAGGTGATTGTTCAAGGTGGTAGGGAGGAGCAACTACAGCAATGGCTCCTCGGTTTGCATTGGCGCGATAATTGTTGGCACGGACAATTACAGGGAGAACCCGATGCTTTTCTGGCTGCCCTGTCTAGTATGGATGTTCGCTTGATCAGTCTTAATTTAGCTCGTGCTTCCCTGGAAGAATTTTTTATCGACCAATTACGTCAGCGCGGTATTACCTCTAGTCAATAGGCACTCTCAGAGCAAATCCGTTTTTAATAGTAGCCAAGAAACATCCTCTCAGATTTGGTCGGGATTAATGCCCAATTCCCGCAGTTTATTGGCTAATCTTTCCGCTCGTTGTTTTTCAGCCTCTGCTCGTTGTTTTTCCTCGTTATAGCTGGTGAAAGCTTGTCCATCAGGATAAAAAAGCAACATTTCTGGTTCCCCCAACTGAAAACGAATGCCTAAACGGGGACTAACCCAATTATCGAGAGTTTCCAGAATTTCTAGCTGATTTTCGCCTCTTATACCGCCACTGGCATCGTTTTTATGGGGATCATAAAGATAATACTCCTCGACCCCATAACGGTCATAAAATAGCTGTTTTTTGGCCATTTCCGTGAGGGTGTTACCCGGAGAGAGGATTTCAAAAACCACCTGGGGACTAATGTTATTTTCTAGCCATTGTCGATAGGAACCTCTTTCCCCTTTTGGTCTGCCAAAAACCACCATGATATCTGGCGCTTGACGCAGTTTATTATCATTTTCCACGGGATACCAAAGTAAATCCCCCGCAACAAAGACATCAGACTGCTCGCGAAATAGCCAGTCTAAATTAGTTTTAATTGTCGTAATCCAACGAAATTGTAGGGTATTATCGGCCATGGGTTGACTATCGCTATCGGGGTAGATAATTTCAGTGACGTTAGTTTTATCTAGTTGCGAAACCATAAGACTAAGTTAAAAGTAAAAAATATAATTCTATAATAGCGGGCATTTGTATTATATAGCAATTTGTCGGCTGGTTTAACAAGGCCTAGGCCACCATCTCTTGACAAATCGCATTAATTAATTAATTATATATTACTATATCTCGCTCCATCCTGATATTTTTCTGAAGCTAGAAGGGTATATTAAGAGAGATTCCGATCACCGCTTATTGAGATAAATCTATTATGCTGATTTACTTTATTCATGGAGTGGCCACAAGAGACGCTAGTTATGCCAATAAATTAATTAAACTAATTGAAGAAGAATGTAAACGCAAAAATCAGATTATTCCCTACTGTTATGCAGGATTTTGGGGAAATGTTCTCAAAGTAACCGAAAAATTATGGCGAGATATAGACCAAGAATTACAGACACAAAAACAGAAAAATAGTAATTTTAACCCCGAGCAATCCTTTCGCTATCAAAATTTTAGAAAAGAGTATTTATCTTATTTTATCGGTGACGCATTTAGCTATTTAGGCAGCGATCGAGGAAACCAAATTCGCCGCATTATTGCCGACCAATTAATCGATCTTGTTCAAGCTTATCCCCAGGAAACCGAATTACATATAGTCGCCCATTCTTTGGGTACTGTAATCCTTTGGGATCTGTTATTTTCTGAGCGTTTTGATCCTAAAGATTCCGCTCATGAAATTCGTGATCTTATCGGTAAAGAACGGGGCAAAGTTTCCCTATCTAGTGTAACAACAATGGGTTCACCGATCCCATTTTTAAATTTAACTTTAGGCATTGATACCAATCAAATTGAAAAATTTATTAGCCAGCATCAAGGCCAGCGTTTGCGCTGGAATAATCTGATCAATTCCTCCGATATTATTGCTTATCCAATTCGTCCTCTTTTTGATTCTATAAACGATGTATCCAAGATTTTGATAAGCGATTATTATCTAGAAGCGACCAGCAATATTTTTGATTCTGTAGAAATTGCTGCCGTTGTCTTAAATTCCCTTAATGCTCATACCTATTACCTAGCATCAGATAAAGTGGCTAAAAATATCGTAGAGACAATTTATTTTAATCAGCAGGATTATAATCATGGTAATAGTTACAGTCATAACACTTGTGTTGCTCTTGCCATAGAAAGAATAGCCAAAATATCTGGGGTGACTAAAGATGTGGTAAAAATGAAACCTTTAAAAGAAAAAATATTACTAGAAGGTAAATTCAAAGATGCCAGTGGTTATATTTATTTAAGCTCAGATTTATATCGTGTGCATCATGTTTATATACAGGACAATCATCAAAATATTGTATATGCTGTATATGTGGGTTGGATTCATGTAGAGGGACTGAAAAATTCTGTCACCGAAATCATCAGACAGCTATGTTATGTCAACGATGAAGCAAAGAATAGCTAATAGCTGCGCTATACTGCCATTATTGAGATTAAACCAGCATTTATGAATCAATCCCCCCGTATTCTAGCACTCGATTTTGATGGTGTTCTTTGTGATGGCATGATCGAGTATTTTCAGATTAGCAAACGCACCTATGAAACCCTTTGGCCGGAAATAATTCCCGAGGATTTTTTCCCGAGGTTTTCGCAACTTCGTCCCGTTATCGAAACCGGTTGGGAAATGCCTTTACTGTTGCGATCGCTCGTTCTCGATATTCCCGACGAGGAAGCTTTAAATAATTGGCCGTTAATTCGACAAAATCTGCTAGAAAGGGATAAAATAGCGAAAAAAGTTCTCTCAAATGCTCTCGATGGTCTTAGGGATCAATGGATTGAGTCGGATCTAGAGTCTTGGTTAACTTTACACCGATTTTATCAACCCGCGATCGATCGCCTGGACTCTCTTTTAGACTCGGATTTTTTGGTTTATATTATCACTACAAAAGAAAGTCGTTTTGTCAAGCAATTGTTACAAAAAGTAGCAATTAATTTTCCAGAAGCGAGATTAATTGGCAAGGAAATCAAACAGCCGAAATACCTGACTATTCAGCAAATACTGGCTGATTTACCGGAATCTCCCGCTAATTTGTGGTTTGTCGAGGATCGTCTCGATGCGTTGGAGTTAGTGGAGCAACAAGCAGATTTAAACGACGTGGGCTTATATTTAGCCGATTGGGGATATAATACGGCTCAAATGCGCCAAAAAGTTGCTCAAGATACCCGTATTAAGCTTTTATCCCTATCTCAATTTGCGGCAGACTTCACCCACTGGTAAAGTCAGTAACGACAAATATTAAAACTTCGTCCATTACCCGATGAGCATTGTTAAGCTTTCTTTATACATTTGTACTAATTGTCAATTTCTTCTACAATGGTCATAGGTCGATATTCCAAAAATTTTGTGGAGCTATGATTGACTGCCTGACTGTGGCTCGCTACTTTATTATCAGAGCTTACGAGGATGGTATAGACGCTGAAATGACTAATATGAAAGTCCAAAAGCTTTTATATTATGCACAGAGCTTGCATTTGGCCCTATACGATGAACCATTGTTTAAGGAGGAAATTCAAGCATGGCGTTACGGTCCGGTTTGTCCTGCTGCTTATAAGTTCTACAGTGATTTTGAGGCTAAACAATTACCAATTCCTCGCCAAGAATCCTTGTCTGGGCTGCCATCGGAGAAAAAAGAACTTTTAGCAGAAATTTGGCAATATTTCGGTAACTACCACGCCTATAGGTTGAGTGATATGACTCACGCAGAATTTCCCTGGAAAAAGGCTCGTAAAGGTCTGCCACCAGAAGAAAGTTCCACAGAGCCAATTCTCCTTGATGATATGAAAGCATTAGGTTATCAAAAGCTTGATTTGATAGAACAGGAACATCCGGCCTACAAAGCAGCCATGTCTGAAGTTTTGAAGGAAGCATTGGCGACGGAATCTTCTCATCCTATTGGGAAAGGAGAAGTGCATGACTGGCTCAATTCCCTTCTCGATTGAATCTTCTGACAACTTCGAGCGCTCTTTCAAAAAACTGGCAAAAGTTCACAAAAATAGCTTTGTTGAACTTATTGCCAAAACTTTAGAGGATTTAATCGATGACCAATATCCCCATAACTCCCGCCAGGAACCTCTACCGGGGAAAATTCGGTTGCCGGAAGGCTGGACTTTTCACAAGCTCGATATCCGGGTTTCAAAAGGTGCTGCGGGGCAAATTAGATTAATGTATTTGGTGAGCGCGACTACCTACACAATTAAACTGGTTTGGATTTACAGCCATGAGCAGTTTGTCAAACGTCCTGCTGATGCCGATTTAAAAGCTATTATCCGAGATATTCTGGATTTTTAGGCAGAAATCTACTTCTTGGTGGGTTAGGACGCATATGACACAGATAACCAGTAACTGATTCTGCTATAATAAAAAGCGTAGTCGTTATGAGTTGCATTTACGGTTATGACTGTCGAGAATTTAGTCATTATTGGTTCGGGACCGGCGGGATATACGGCGGCGATTTATGCGGCACGTGCGAACTTAAAACCCTTGATGTTTGAGGGTTTCCAAGCGGGAGGCATTCCGGGGGGACAACTGATGACCACCACAGAAGTAGAAAATTTCCCCGGTTTTCCCGAAGGAATCACCGGTCCGAAGCTGATGGAAAGAATGAAGGAACAGGCCGAAAGATGGGGGACCCAATGTTATACCGAAGATGTTATCTCGGTGGATTTAAGTCAGCGTCCTTTTACCATTCGTTCCACGGACCGGGAAGTTAAGGCCAATAGTATTATTATCGCCACAGGAGCCACTGCCAAACGCTTAGGATTACCCAGCGAGGCCCAATTCTGGAGTAACGGCATTTCCGCTTGTGCTATCTGTGACGGTGCTACACCGATATTTAGAGAGGAAAACCTCGCTGTCATCGGTGGCGGTGACTCGGCGGCAGAAGAAGCCGTATATTTGACTAAATACGGCTCTCACGTCCATTTATTGATACGCGGGGAAGCGATGCGTGCCTCGAAAGCAATGCAGGACCGGGTGTTAAATAATCCGAAAGTTACTGTTCATTTTCACACCCAAGCACTGGATGTGTTCGGTACAGGCAGTAAAATGGAGGGATTACGCATTAAAAACTCGCAAACGGGAGAAATCAGGGAATTAGCCGTTAGAGGGTTATTTTATGCCATCGGTCACACTCCCAATACTTCCCTATTCCAAGGACAACTAGAATTAGACGAGGTGGGTTATGTGAAAGTCAAACCGGGGACTGTTGCTACCAGCGTCGAGGGGGTTTTTGCCGCCGGAGATGTGCAGGACCACGAATACCGTCAGGCAATCACTGCCGCAGGTACGGGGTGTATGGCGGCGTTATTGGCAGAAAGATGGTTATCGGAGCATAATTTAATCCAAGAATACCGTCAATCAGCCACTTCTGAACATTACGAGACGAAAACCGTTAGCGAAACCCCGGCCGATACGGAGGAAACTTTTGATATTAACAAAACCCGTCACGTTGGGGGTTATGCTTTGCGGAAATTATTCCACGACGGCGATCGCTTGTTAATGGTAAAATATGTTTCTCCCACCTGTGGCCCCTGTAAAACCCTGAAACCGATTTTAGATAAAGTGGTCGATGAGTACGATGGCAAAATTTATTTTGTGGAAATTGACATCGAAGCTGACCCGGAAATTGCCAAAATGGGTCAAGTAACTGGGACTCCCACGGTACAATTCTTTAAGGACCGGGAATTAGTCAAGGAAATGCGCGGAGTCAAACAAAAAAGCGATTTTCGTCAAGTAATTGAGAGTTATCAATAATCAGTTATCAGTTATCAGTTATCAGATGTGAGTTTTGAGTTTACTGTTTACTAAAAAAGCTCCCCACACCCCACACCCCACACCCCACACCCTATGCTAGAGGCTTTACAATTTGATTTTATGCGCCATGCGATTGCCGCAGGAATATTAGTTAGTATTGCCTGTGGGATTGTGGGTACTTTGGTAGTAGTTAATCGTGTGGTTTTTATCAGTGGGGGAATCGCTCACGCTGCCTATGGAGGGATAGGAATCGGCTATTTTTTTGGGATTAATCCCCTGGTGGGGGCGATATTTTTTACCTTTTTTTCGGCTTTAGGCATGGGGTTTTTACAGCGTCGCATCCGGGAGAGAGCTGATACTTTAATCGGGGTGATGTGGGCGATTGGTATGGCGATTGGGGTAATTTTTATTGATTTAACCCCCGGTTATAAAGCTGATTTGATGAGTTATCTTTTTGGTAGTATTTTAACTGTACCGAGGGATGATTTATGGATAATGGCGGGCATAGATATATTAATTATAGCCTTAGTTAGTATCTTTTATAAGGAGTTGTTAGCCATATCTTTTGATGAAACCTTTGCGATTATTCGCAATATTCCCGTGGAGGTAATTTATTTGGGTTTAATGGGAATAACCGCTTTAACTATTGTGGCAGTAATGCAGGTAGTAGGATTAATTATGGTAATTGCTTTGTTAACTATTCCCGCCGCTATCAGCGGACAATTTGTTAAAAATATGAAGGGAATGATGGTCCTAGCGATTATCTTAGGAATTGTCTTTACTTTGGTTGGTTTATGGTTATCCTATAGTTTAAATCTCACCTCGGGGGCGACAATTATTTTAGTGGCAGGATTGGGTTATTTAATCAGTCTTGCTTGGAAACCTTTCATCCTCACTATCACCAGAAAAATAGCTAATCTTTAAAGCTCTCCCCTAGTTGTGGTGATATAGCATTTATCTTAATAGTGAGGTATGAGGTTTTTATTTTGGGAAGACAGGAGCCGGTCGTTAATACCAAGTTAGGTTATACTTCATCTTTATGATAAACGCCGTAATTTAAAGAAAAAATACCAAATCCGTGTTAATCGCAATGATGATGAAATCCCGAAAGATATACTGTAACTAGATTTATCGATAAATTTGGTCGGCGGATTTGGTAAAATCAAGTAATTAATCGAGTTCATCAAACAAAAGTTCCTCTAGAATCGGTCCCATACCGTCATCATCGGGGGAAACTAATTCAACTTTCCCTTCCGCATCACCGACAGCTAAGAATAACAAAGGAGCAAGGGGACTGTAAATCGAGTATTTTTGGTCTTCGGAAAAGAAACTGGCGAGAAATTGCAATTCTTCCGGCTCTGATGACGAGGAAGGTTCATCGCTATCGATTTCTAAACTGAGAACATTATCTTCTTCCAGGGGAGGCAATTCACCACTAACAGTCAAGGTGTGAGCAGTGGATTTGAGCAATAGGTCTAATTCTGCTAAAACTGCCTTAGCATCGGCGAAAATCCGCTCAATTTCCTCACTATCTTCGATTAAGAAGGCATCAGATTCTTCTTCCTCCGATTCCTCATCCCAAGCTAGAATCATCACCGGGGTATCCACGGGGACAAGAAGCATATAGGTAAGGTCATCGGTTTCATAGGCATTCTCAATATAACAGTCTAGCGATCGACCTTGCTCATCCCAGAGGGTTATGACATCCGCTTCTTCGAGTTCGTTTTCTTGAAAATTAAATTGAGGGGACATAGGCTCTCAAACGCTAATGATTGAATCAGAATATCATGAGATGCTCCTCAATCAAGCCAAGAATTCCGGTGCAAATGTTGAAAACCCTGTACATCAGTTAAATTGTATTGTAGGGGCGTGATGGTGATAAAATTCTCGCCAATAGCGCGTACATCCGTAGGCACTTCCGGGGGTAAATGGCTGTAGTCCGGTTGTTCGATATCTTCCACCACTTCCCCAATTAACCAGTAATAACTTTTACCCCTGGGGTCCAGTCTTTTCTCGAAGGTTTCCTCGTAGCGTCGCAATCCCTGCCTAGTGATTTTCACTCCCTTGATTTCGGCACTACTAACCGGAGGGACGTTGACATTGAGTAAAGTGGGAACAGGAAAAGGGTTAAGGGTGACTTTTCTGACTAAAGTGAGGGCAAAATCCGCAGCCGGTTGGAAATCACAGGCTTTAAAACTGGCCAGACTAACAGCAATACTGGGAATACCTTCGATTAATCCCTCCATGGCCGCGGAAACCGTGCCAGAATAGAGGATATCAGTACCGAGATTAGACCCGTGGTTAATGCCGGCTAAAACTAAATCGGGAGGCTCTTTGAGGACGGCACTAAGGGCAAATTTTACCGAATCGGCGGGAGTTCCCGAGCAGGACCAGGCAATCACATCGGGGTGAAAAATTCCTTCCACCTGTTCGGCCCGGATGGGATGGTGTAAGGTTAAGCCATGACCGGTGGCAGAGCGCTCGCCGTCGGGACAAACTACGGTGACTTGATGACCGGCGGCAGCGAGGGTGTTGGCAAGGGTGCGGACTCCTAGCGCGGAAATACCGTCATCGTTACTGATAAGTAATTTTAAAGAGCGATCGCTAGTCATGGGAAATTTCTGCTCTACTGCGCCGGCTAGTGGTATAATGTAATGGTATTTTATCGTGGGTACGTAGCTCAGAGGATAGAGCACCAGGTTCCGGTCCTGGGTGTCGGGGGTTCGACTCCCTCCGTACTCGTTCAGTAATGTAGGGTTGATTCATGAATCAACCCTACCCTTTGGGGGTAGTAGTGCTTTTCTTGATATGTAAACTATACTCAAGGGATTGAGTATTACTTGCGATTTTATTGCTCAATCCAAGTTTTTGGGGGGTTCTACCCCCCAAACCCCCCGTTGGGGGCGTGGCGCCGCCCCCAAACCCCCCGCGCATTAGTTTTTCGGTGGGATGCTTACACGCGGCTGCTGATACATCTGTAATAATTTAAGAGGCACTCTTGCAAGTGGAGTGCTTTTCTTGATATGTAGCCTGTACTCAAGGGATTTATTCTGATTGAAGAATTGGCGTTATTTTAGCTTCTATTTTCCAGTCAAGGGACAGGTTTTGGGGTTTATGGGGTTTTAGTTCAATTTCCCCACTTCCCAATTCATAATTCATAATTCATAATTCATAATTCCCTTACAGGTTTTGATAAGCTTCGAGGGTGGCAGTTTTGACGCTTTCGGGGACGAGGGGAAAGGTACTTAATATATGTTGAAATTCTGTTGGGGTTAATTCATACAAGTGGGCGACTATTGCATCTAATTTCGCTCTAATTGCCATTCTTTCTGCTTCTTCTGTTACTCCATTTTTATGGGAACCTATCCCCACTTCTTTCGCTAATTGCTCAAATTCTTCTGTGGTACAAATCAATTTTGCCGCATTTTCTACTATCTCCTGAAAGTATTTATCTCCCTCTTTTAATCGGGGGATAGGGTTCTGATAAACATAAAATAATGATAAATGAGATGTAACTTTATCTCGGATACTTCTATCAAAAACAAAACTATTAAAAATGGATAATAGATAACATTTTTCTTTTAAACTTATAGCTACTTGCTTATCTATTTTTTCTAAACTTATTGTATTGCCACAAAATGAATTAGGAGGTAAAATTGTAGCTATCATAGTTCTAATATCCGTATTTCTAGCAACATCACGAAATCCTAAACGATAGGTTTGATAGTCCAAGATTTGACCTTTATCGACTTCACCGCGTTTTAATAAAGCTTGTCTTGCTTCCTTTTCATCTAACCAGTATTTCGGTAAAGCATACCGATGGGTGAATTGATGAATCATTTTTCCTTCGTAGAGAGGTAGTCTTCCCTTTGCGGGTTCAGTTTTAAATAAATAACTATCATTAGTCATATCAAATTCGCGAGTTAACTTGAGATTCCATGTATCGGGAAGGGTTTCTCCTAGCAGGGGAAAATGAGACATTTTTTCAGCGATATGAATATCTATATCTTGTTTAAATTCCATTACCGAGAGGGAATCGGGGGATAGTTTGCGGATTAAATCGACGCTAATTACTAAACTATCTTTATGGGGAAAACGTTGTAATTCCTCAACATCGTGACGCATAAATTCCACAGGAAAGGAAAGAGTTTGTTTATTTTTCTCAAAAGTTAGAATGACAAACTTAAAGCGACTATCTACACCTTCAAAAATTGTTTTACGATTTTCAAAACAAAATAATCCTGTCAGGTTTGTCTGAGAAAATAACATTTCCCGCAGTTGCTTGGTTCCCAAATCGGTATAAATTCCACTGGGAATAACTATTCCACATTCTCCCTGGGGATGGAGGAGATTAAAACATTGTTCAACAAAAAGCTTATAGAGATTAATATCCGTCCCTTGCTTTTTACCATTGACAATAGAGATTTGATTTTTATATTGTTCCGAGGAACGAAAATAGAGACTAACGTGGGGGTATTGACTTTGATATTCTAACCATGCTTGAGCGATTTCGGGATTAGTTAACAGTTTTTTCTGTTCCTTTTCAAACGTCTTGATGTCCATTTTATTTTTAGTCACCAAGTCGCTATGCTGAGAAAAAAATTCTTTCGCTTGGGGTTTAAAGACTTCCCAAGGGGGATTGGTGATAATCACATCAAAACCACCTTTTTCTGTAATCAGTTTATCGAAGTGATAACCCCAGTGGAAGGGTTTCAGGGACTGCATATCAGAAAGAGTTAATAAACGTTTCTTTGCTTTTCCCGTTAATTGTGCGGATTCGTACTTAATTGACAACTTACCGCTAAACTCATCTAAGAGAATTTGGTTTAATTTCTGCACCGATTCGCGGTTGACATCCTCGATGTGATTGCGTAACATCTGGAGACGGTTTTCTTGGGGGGTTCCCTCTACTTCTCCCAACCGAAAAGCGTGTTCTTTGTATAATTCAATACTGCGATTTTTTTCCGCGAGAATTGCCTGATAATTTTGCGCGGTGAGGGTTTGCAGAATGTTTTCCTCTCCCATGAGATTAAAACTTTTTTCGTCCACGCGAATTAAACCGATGAGGGAATTTCCCGACATGATATTAAAATCAATATTCGGTAAGGGTTCCAATTCTGTCACCGATTGCGCGGCAGCAACTAAAGCGAGAAATAAACGCAGTTTCGCGATTTCCGTCGCTTCCTCCATGATATCGACACCGTAGAGATTATCGGAAATAATTCTTTTTTTGATGTAATATCCGAGGGAGGGATGGGATTTTCTTACCTCTGTTAACCACTGTTTTAATTTACTGTCTCCCCGTAGTTCAATTGTCCCAATCACCGCGCTATAAATTCCGATTAATGTCTTCATCGCAGCCACTAAAAAAGCACCGGAACCACAGGCAGGGTCTAAAATAGAAAGCTGGGGAAGAATATCTTCAATCAGAAGCTGACAGAGGGGAGAATCGAGATTAATTAGTAGTTCAGAAATACTGGCAAATTGTTTGCGGGGATAATGTTGATTGCTTCTCTCGACAATCCATTTATTAATCGTCCTATCACAGAGATATTCAGTAATCTCCGGACGGGTATAGTAAGCACCGAAAGCTTTTTGGTTGATGTACTTTTCAAAGATATATCCCAAAACATCGGGGTTAATTTCGTCATCGCTTCCCCCCGGAGTGTCGTCAAGGTTCCAAGAGTAACGGGAGAATAAATCGAGGATATTCTCAAATGCTTGGTCATCAATACAAATGTTTTGATAAAGATTTTCGAGGGGATGTTGGAGAAATAATCCTCCGTTAAGATATTTGACTTTTCCCACCAATGCAGTTACTGTCTCATCTCGTTGGGATTCTGGTTTAGCGAATGCTTGAAAAAAGAGGGTTTGCAGAAACTGACGATAAAATAAATTTTTCCCGCGTCGTTGACTTGCTTGTAATTGGTTTTGCAGATAGTTGAAGTCGTTATCGATAAATCCCTTGCGCTGCAGGAAATAGACGAACATTAAACGATTGAGAATAACGGAAGTGTACCATTTTCGATCGCTTTCTCGATCGATTCCTTGGATAAAGGGGAGGAACTGTAAATGCTCTCGCTGAAATTCCTGATAAAATTTCTTGGTAATCTTTTCGATATCGAAACCTTTTTGTAAGCGATGGGCCACCTCCACCACGGAGGGTTCCCCATCTTCAAAGTCGGTGATATCGAGGACTAATTCCGCTAGTTTACCGAGAAATAAATCTCCCGGTTGTCCTTTTATATAAAGATGGTCACGGATATAACTTTTACTTCCCTCTCTTTTTACCCAGTACCATAAACTGCGTGTCCGTCCCCCATCGACGAAAATTAGCAGATTTTCGGCAATTCTTTCGATAACTTGCTGGTGAATGTCCCGACGAAGTTTCGCATCGGGTATATCGGTAGTTGTCACCTCTAATACTGCTACTCCGGACACTTCCGCAATCCGTTGACAGGGATATTCTTGGTTGTCAACGGTGATACTAACAGTTTTTTTTGCGCGAGGATGAGACCATCCCAATTCCTCGATAAACAGTTCCCCAAATTGGAAGTTAGATAATAAGTCACGAGTCCGGGAGAAGTTGAGGGGCATAATGGATAAATATCGATAAATTATGAACCAATCCAATTCGCTTCGCTGAGATTGGAGATACATTTAATATAGCAAAAGGTTTGATCCCCCTAAATCCCCCTTGATAAGGGGGACTTGAATTGGTTAGATCCCCCTAAATCCCCCTTGATAAGGGGGACTTGAATTGGTTTATATCCCCCTAAATCCCCCTTGATAAGGGGGACTTGAATTGGGTTAGATACCCCTAAATCCCCCTTGATAAGGGGGACTTGAATTGGTTTAGATCCCCCTAAATCCCCCTTGATAAGGGGGACTTGAATTGGTTTGATCCCCCTAAATCCCCCTTGATAAGGGGGACTTGAATTGGTTTGATCCCCCTAA
>NZ_JADBUZ010000228.1:0-13427 GCF_020245305.1 Microcystis sp. M20BS1
AAAATCGGTAAAATCGACTACATATTGACTAATCGCTTCTCTTTTTGGCTTTGAATAAGAAAAAATTACAATCGGATAAATCGGGAGGACAAATTTCTCATGAAAGCGAGCAAAATAAGTAAACATTCGCCGATTAAACCACTTGCGGGAACTTTCCTGCGCCTCGACATGAATCAGAAAAAAAGATTCTTTTCCTCGAAACTTAACCTGTGCGACTAAATCGCTTTCATGTCTTTCTCCTTCCGTGACATCGGTAAATACTTCTTTGTCTAAAAAAGTAATCGAGTTTCTATCTAAATAATCCATCAATTGAGGAAAAAATAACTCAATAAATTCGACAAAAAAGGTGGAGATTAACTCCTTAAATAAGCGGTCATGGTCAATATTATTAGTCATGTAATGTCATCTTAACTAATCTGAGCGATGAATGACTACTCTTATCTATTGTATTCTGAAAAGTCGGTTTTGGCAACGGATTGTTATGACCTCACCCCCTTAACCTACAACGATTGTCAAATTCGCCCAAAAACCATCAGATTGAGCAAAATCGAACAAACTATCGTAAACAGCAGGAAAAATCGGCAACAGGGGAGAAGTCATGACATTAACTGCAAAGGTTTATTGCTAACAGTTTTAGCCCAACAATCCCCAATTTTTCAAGGGTGCTATCACAAAAATTAACATTTATTACAAGAAAACGGGTTTCTCAAAGAAACCCGTTTTCTAGATATTGATTTTAGCCAAAGAATGTAAAAACGCTTCAAAATACTCGCCTAATGCTTCTTTCCAGGGTTCATCATAATTGGCGGTTTCTGATGTCATGTTTATTAAGATGATTTATTTAATATAATAGCCTTTTTCGTTTATGAGTAATTTCTGGAAGTCCCTAGCCAAAATAAATAAGACCCTAAACTATCTCCCTGTAACGCATTAAAAAAACGTTCATCTGCTGTGACCATTTGACAGCTTTTCTGCACTGCTAAAGCCAGATAAACACAATCATAAACCACCTGTTGTATTCTCACAGCAATCTGTACTATCACTAAAAATTCGCCCCGAATAGTGTTTATCTATCTCTTCAAAAATTCGCCTTGATTCAGCGTGAGTGCGTGTCTGAGTTGTAGTTTTATCTAAGCTTGGTGCTGGTTTAAACGTTACTGTCACCTCTAAATCAGTTTCTTTAACTTCCACGGGAATATCTAAATGCAATATTCGGTCTTCACCCAGATGAGAACGTAATTTAACTTGCTGTATCATAGTTATTTCCTTTCCTTTTTTAGCGAGTAATCGACAGTAAACCTCTTGCTACTATAATAGCTATTTATGTCATTTGAGCGCGAACCACTTGACACTGCGACTCTTTTGTGCAGACAATCGCCAATTTTTCAAGACCCCTGTAACAAAAATTAACATTTATTGCAAGAAAACGGGTTTCTTTCTCAAAGAAACCCGTTTTCTAAGAGGTTAGGCTTCGGGGAGCGCAGGCTGTTCAATTCTGCGAGGATGGCTGAACTGCCGTTGATTGCGGCGGCTGCCACCGGGTTGAGTCCCCAAAATGCCCCGACTGCCACCACTAACAGGTTGGGCAGAGTAGCGATCGCCAAACTCTTGTATGCAGTGGCAAGGGTATGCCGGGCCAGGGCAAAGGTGTAGCCAAGGGGCTGGAGATCCTGGCTGTGCAAGATGACATCGGCGGCCGCTGCAAAATCCCCTCTCCCTAGAGAAATGACCACCTGATCCTCCTGGGCAGCAAAGCAATCACTACCACTGTCGGTTATCCAAGCCACCCGCTTACCTTGGCGGAGCAACTGTTCTTGGAGTCCCTCAACAGCAGCCCCATCGGTGGCGAAGTAGATGCACTGAGAAGGGATGCCCCAACTCACCAGCAGCTCCGGGGTAATCAAGTCCTGGAAACTTTCGCGAGTAAAGACCAGAGTATCCACCTGAGCCAGCTTTTCCAGTACCCTGGCATTGCGGATGTAAACGCCTTGTCGCGCTGCCGCCGTCAGGGACGAAACCACTGCCAAGGGAGTAACGCCCCGCAGAGAAACCCCGATGTCAAGGGGTAACAGCGCACTCGCACGCCCCAAGTCTCCCGTCAGGATTGCCCAAGTGCCACTCAGGAACAAAGTGGGTAGGATCGCTCCTTGGGCGACGGGTTTGAGGTTCTGGAGTAGTTCGGTTTTTTCGACGGAATCTAGCCACCCTTCTCGATCTGCCTCGGGAACGGGAGCGAACCGCTGCCGGTCAGAGAGCCAGTGGATTTCTGCGTCTTCTTGCTCGAACAGCAGGTATAGCTCGTCTTCTAGCTGTTGGAGCTTGCTCCGGCGCAGGCTCTCTCCCACTGCTGCCAGATTGAGGGCGAGTGCGCCAGCGATGTTGTTACCTTGCAGCAGTTGGTAGCTCAACCAGAGGGCATCGAGGCAGTCTATTGTCACTTGTCCCTGCTGGGTGAGCGCTTGGCTAACCCTCTGCCAGAGAGGAATTGAAGCCGCAAGGACAATTCCTCCCACAATCGAGAAGGGCAGTTCTAGGGGAGCAGCAGCGATCGCCACAGCCAGGGTTAAGGCCGGCATCCCTAAAGTTGGCCAAGTCCCCTGATTTCTAGCCCCGACTTTCTCGTTTAGGTCTGGCTCTCTTTCCCGGCCGGCCGCTAGGATGGCCGCTTGCAAGTAATCTAGGATGGCCGTTGCTGACAGCATTTCCGCCTGGTAGGAGACAATCAGGGAGCAGGCTGCGGCATTGATGCGGCCCTCGCTGATAGCAGTGGTTCTCAGCAGCGATCGCTGCAAGCGTCTGGCAAATTCGTCATCCCAATTGAGGCGGGGAATGCGAATTCGCAGCCGTCCGGGAATTTGATGGGCGACTTGCCAATCTACCCACTCAGGGGGTGCTGGGGAATTTGCTGCCGCTTGAACTGGCGCGGGAGTCAGAGTTGTTGTCGTCATGGTGAGGTGATTCAAGAGGGGCTACCCACTGGCAGCGGGACGAACAAGACATTCAACAGCAGGCTGACAGCAGTGACGCAGATGATACCAGTTTTCGACTTCCATCTAAAAATCGAAAGAAAAGTATTGACCGATTATACCATAAAAAAGTTATGAAAGAAGTGCATTCAGCTAATCTAAGGATAGGCGGTTAAAATGCGTCTTGGCTTAATAGCAATAGACATCTTGTAAAAATCAAAAATTGTTGTTGGGGTTAGGAGTCAGTAGCCAGTAGTGAGTAGTCAGGAGAATTAAGAATGAATAATAATCAGTTAAATGGTCTATTTACAGACTTTATGCCATTTAATCCTTATTTTTGACGTTTTTGAACCCTGAAAAATTAATTATGCAAGAGGTTTTTAAACACAAACTACCTATCAGATTGTGGAGAATTGGTATTACAAAAGTAACCAAAGGGAAAGCCAAATTTGATTAGGGAGTTGCCAGAAATTGACTGGGAGATAATTCGGCATTAACTAAAGACTTCAACGGGATTAATTTGACAGCACAAGCTTTTAATTCTGGTTGCAGGGAAATCGGACAAGCGGCCGGATGGGTGAGACTATTGGCCTCAGAATTTTCTGCCCATAGGGCCCCCCAGTGCATCGGCACAAAGACACAATTAGGAGCAATTGCTTTGGTAATTAAAGCCGGAAAACGGGCAGAACCGCGACGAGAACGCACCTCCAACCATTCCCCAGCTTCTATGCCCAATTTTGCCGCATCTTGGGGATGAATTTCCAGAAAAGGTGCGGGGTGCATTTTGACAATTTTCTCGATGCGGCCGGTGCGGGTTTGGGTGTGCCAGTGACCGTACAAACGCCCCACGGTCAACACTAGGGGATAATCATCGTCGGGGGGTTCCGCTAGACCTTTACTGTGGTAGGCGGCGAAAACAGCACGACCATCGGCAGTATTAAATTTACCATCGGTATAAAGGCGTTTTGCGGCTTTTTTTGGGCTTTTATCGTCATCTTTAACTAAATTCCCTAGTAATTCCCCGGAATTAGCGGTTTTAGGGGCGGAAATTTCATCGATGGAATTGGGCCACGGTCGGGGGGTCTCGGCCAAGCGCTCATAATTAATCCCTGTCATATCACAAGGACGTTTATATGTCAAGCGGGCAAACTCGGAATATACCTCGGCCGAATCCTGAAAATTAAATTGTGCCTGAAACCCCAAACGGCGACCAACTTCGGCAAAAATTTGCCAATCGGCCTTAGCTTGACCGACGGGAGGGCGAAAAGCCTTATTTAAAGTCACCATGCGCTCAGAATTGGTCATTGTTCCCGTTTTTTCGCCCCATTGGGCTGCTGGCAGTAATAAATGGGCATAGGCGCTGGTTTCCGTGGGATAGTAGGCATCCTGATGGATAGTAAAAGGTGATTTTAACAGGGCCGCCTTGGTGCGTTCTAGATCAGGCATACTAACGGCCGGATTAGTGGCGGCAATCCAAAGAAGTTTGACATCTCCCGTCTCCAAACCAGTAATCATACTCCAAGCATCGCGACCGGGGACCGGAGAAATCTGACCAGCAGGTAAACCCCAAGCTTGTTCCACTTCGGCCCGGTGTTGGGGATTTTTGACGGAACGATAACCGGGGAGAAGATGGCAGAGGCCGCCAGCTTCCCGTCCTCCCATGGCGTTGGGTTGTCCCGTTAGGGAAAAAGGACCGGCCCCGGGCTTACCGATATTAGCCGTCATTAGGTGTAAATTGATTAAAGTGCGGGCTTTGGCCGTGCCTTCGCTGGATTGATTGATACCCATCGACCAGAGGGAAAGCACTCTTTTCGATTCGGCCCAGTAGCGGGCAGCCTGTTCTAAATCCTCAATGGGGATACCGCATTTAGGGGCGACGATTTCGGGGGGATAATGGCGGATAATTTCGGCGTATTTGGGGAAATCTCGGGTACATTTATCGATAAAATAGGTATCGATCGCACCCCAATTCAGTAACAGGTGAGCAATACCGTTAAATAGGTCAATATCGGTCCCCGGGTTAATGGCGAGGTGGAGATTAGCGGCCTCGGCGGTTTTTGTCCTGCGGGGATCAACGACGATTAATTTCGCTTCTTTGTTACCTTTGAGATACTTGTGCAGACGGTTAAAGATGATGGGGTGACATTCGGCCGTATTTGTCCCCACCAGAAAGGCACAATCGGTTAATTCTAGGTCATCGTAACAGCAGGGGGGACCGTCGGACCCGAAACTGTCCCGATAAGCGGCCACGGCCGAAGACATACAAAGACGGGAATTAGCATCAAAGTTATTGACTCCCAGACAGCCCTTGACCAGTTTTTGGGCGATGTAGTAATCTTCGGTGTGAAATTGTCCCGAACCGTATAGACAGATACTTTCCTTTTCCCCCTGAGCGATTAGAGTTTGGATGCGGTTAACGATGCGATCGAGGGCCTCTTCCCAGGTACAAGGACGGAATTGCTCTTGGAGAGAATCGCGGATCATCGGGGTTTTGAGGCGATTTTTATCGATTGATTCCGCTACGGTGGCCCCTTTAACACAGACCATACCTTGACTGGAGGGGTGGGACTTGTCCCCGAAGACTTTCCATGCTTGTCCGGCCGACGCGGGGGGGGTGACTGTCAAACCACAACCTACTCCACAGTAAGGACATTGGGTTTTTGTAGATTCAGTCATAAGCAGTTGGTCTGATTGGTGGCGCTGTCTTTAGGCATACTAAGATAGTCGTCAGGTTTTCTCGGCAAAATTGTAGTTATTAATACAATTTATTAGAAGCCTTGGCCAAATTGCCATTTTTATGATGCAAATCGCGCATTACAACTGGCTAGATAAAAAGCATACACTTGTTCTCGTGTTGAAAAAGAATCGGCATAGGATAATAGTAGTCTCTAGGGTGGGGAAAAAGTTTTCAGCCAGTCATGACCTACGAACCTCTACATCATAAGTATCGTCCCCAAACCTTTGCCGATTTGGTGGGACAATCAGCGATCGCCACGACCTTGAGTAATGCCTTAATCAGTGAGCGAATCGCCCCTGCATACCTATTTACTGGACCCAGAGGCACGGGGAAAACCTCCTCGGCGCGAATTTTAGCCAAATCCCTCAACTGTCTGTCTAGTGACCATCCGACACCGATTCCCTGCGGTAAGTGTTCCGTCTGTCAAGCGATCGCCAATGGTTCCGCTTTAGACGTGATCGAAATTGATGCCGCTAGTAATACGGGTGTGGATAACATTCGGGAAATTATCGAGCGATCGCAATTTGCCCCCGTCCAATGTCGTTATAAAGTCTATGTCATCGATGAATGCCATATGCTCAGTACGGCGGCCTTTAATGCTTTGCTGAAAACTCTAGAAGAACCGCCAGATCGAGTGATTTTTGTGCTTGCTACCACCGATCCTCAGCGTGTCTTGCCTACTATCATCTCCCGTTGTCAACGCTTTGATTATCGCCGTATTGCTCTCGATGCGATGGTGGCACACCTGCAAAAAATCGCCCAAATAGAAGCGATCGATATTAACCTAGAAGCATTAACCCTTGTGGCTCAGATCGCTAACGGTGGTTTACGCGATGCGGAAAGTCTTCTTGATCAATTAAGTTTACTCGCAGGAACGATTACGGCCGAGCGAGTCTGGGATTTAGTCGGTGCAGTCCCCGAAAGAGACCTTTTAACCCTACTTAAAGTCATTCATAGCAATATTCCCGATCAAGTTATCGAACAATGTCGCCATCTGATGAATCGCGGGAAGGAACCTTTAATCGTCTTGCAAAATCTAGCGGGATTCTATTTAAACCTACTTTTAGCCAAAACCGCCCCTAATCGTCCAGAAATGGTGGCTGTCACTGCTCCCACTTGGCAGGATTTGTGTAAGGAAGCGCGTACTTGGTCTTTAGAGGAAATTCTCCGCGGTCAACAACTGCTTAAAGACAGCGAAACACAACTAAAAAACACCACTCAACCCCGTCTCTGGTTAGAAGTCACTCTCTTGGGACTGTTACCGCAAGCACAGGTGATTCCGCTAGTTGCCACGGTAGCGCCTTCCCGTCCCCAAACCAGCGCCGAGAGGCCGCCGGAAGTGATCACAGCGCCGGCGCCGGTTAATGAACCGATAAAACCGCCAGTTATCACCCCGACAACTAGCGTCGCAGTGCCGAAAACTGAGGTTAAAACTGTTACCAGTGATGACAATCATGAACAAATTTGGCAGCAGGTTTTAGAAGTAATGGAACCCCCCACTACTCGCACTCTCCTACGTCAGCATGGCAGTCTTTTTAATATGGAAGAATCGAGTGCTTATTTAAGCATATCTTCGGAACAATTATTAAAAATGGCCCGGCTACGATTGACTAATATTGAGTCAGCTTTCGAGGCAGTTTTTCAGCGCCGGATTAAAGTTCATTTACAGGTAGGTTCCGCCACTGCTGCCATGGCTGCGGAAGTTTCCCCATCCCCAGCGGCCAGGATACTACCACCACCAGAAACCGCAGCAACTCCACCAATAACTCCCGAAAATAAAGTTATGACCGCGGTGGATATTCCTCCAGTCAAAGAAGCAATTATCGAGAAAAAAGAAGCAAAGATCACTGCATCGGGAACCCCAAAAACTCCTAGCACAGAACTGCCCCAAAAAATCTTAAGTTTTGATTCATCTTTAGAGACATTAGATCAAGATGTCGATGTTAGCGAAATTTTGGCAGCCGCTCAAAAGTTAGCGAAATCTTTTGATGGTGAACTGGTCAATATGGGTTATTCACTGCCAGAAAATTCGGCCGCAGAAACTAAAGTTAATAAGTCTCTGGAAAATATGACTATCGTGCGCGGGAGACCTGATGTTAACGAAATTTTAGATAGTTTGGAGGAGGACGAAGACCTTCCTTTTTAAGGCTATCCCAACGGCTTGTGCTAAACTGATAGGATATGCCACGTCTCAGGATTGGCTATTCTTGCTCAAATTCTAGCTACTAGACCTATGACACCCGAAACTAAGGCCAGAATCGATCAATTAATCCAGAATAACAAAGTTCTTGTGTTCATGAAGGGCAATAAATTAATGCCTCAGTGTGGTTTCTCGAATAACGTCATACAAATTCTCAATATTCTGGGGGTTTCCTACGAAACTGTCGATATTCTCCAAGATCAGGAGTTAAGACAAGGAGTTAAGGAGTATTCCAATTGGCCGACTATTCCCCAAGTCTATATCAACGGTGAGTTTATTGGCGGTTCCGACATTATGATCGAACTCTATCAAAATGGGGAACTACAACAAATAGTCGAGGTAGCCTTAGCTTCCTAAAAATTTTCTAGGTTAGGTTAGCTATCCTAACCTAGTTTAAACCTACCAAACAGTAATCAGTGATCAGTAATCAGTGAAAAGACGGCAATTTTCTACTTAAGACTGTTGGGTACATCTCAGTTTTGTAGAAATATCTATATGACATTTTTGTCCGACGCAGTTCGATAAACTCACTGACCACGATCTTGGTGTCAACTTAAGCAAGAGGCTTAATTATAAAGAGTACCTGATAATCCAAAAGGAAGATAGTAAAAAACGGTAAAATAACGAGAAGAAATCAGAGGTGAGTCGGTGAAAACGCGCTCTAAGCAACGACCTAGAAAAAAGGGGAATCCCGAATTACGCTGTCAATTTCAGTCGCCAGCCTTGCACATTCGGATATTCTCGACTCTGTGTGATAATCAGTGCTTATCATTCGTAGGAGTCTTGCTAGGCAAGGCTTTGAAGACTATATTTCCGAAAAATTACCCCTATTCTTCTTCTTTCCACACAGAAACAAGAAGAGCCGTTTTTTTACGGTTACTTCCAAGTACCTTCGTACACGACCAAATGAGGGCGGCAGTCAGTAGACCTCTTGCAAAAGTCTTAAGTCGATCCTTGTACAGCAACATTTTTGAAGATTATCAGCTAAGTACCTAAGCAAAATTAATTACACATTTCGATAAAGCTTTTGCCTATTGCCTATTGCCTCTTGCCTATCTTCACTAGGAAATTTATTTTGCACGACTACTTACTAATAAATAATTAACTGAAAGTCCCTCCCATTATTGTTTCTATCGTTTGTTTTCGGATTTATGCAAGAGGTCTAGTTTATGGAGTTGATGGAGTTGATGGAGTTGATGGAGTTGGAGGGAAATAAACCCAAATTTCAATCCTCCCATTAGGAGCATTCCAGTCCACTAATTCTAGTAGATCCGATTCTAGTAGGTCTTTAGGTAAATTTATGTTTTTATTATTATTCACATAACTTTGAGTGAGTTCCCCTAGATTTTTAGCTCGTTCTCTATCCCCAGCATGAAAATATTTGATCCTACTGATTGGCTGATCATTCTTTAAAGAATATGTATTTTGAACATCTTCTTTTTTAATCGGGTTTAAACTAATTGTGTAATTTTTGCCCTGTAGATATTGCTTAAATTTATTCACTTCTTTCTCGTTCTCGTTATAGTAAATATCAACAACAAAATCAAAATTTTTAGTTATTTGTTCAACAATTTTCTCTCTAGGATCCTTGCTATTTTTGTAGCCTTCTTGAAGTTTTCTAAGCTCTTTAATAATCCCATTAGCTTGATTCGGATCCCTTTCGCCAATAATCATAAGAGCCGTAAAAGTATCTTGAAACTCTGGTGTTTGTCCTATAAATTCTTGATCTGTATTCGAGGGTTTAGACATTAACTCTTTAAATCTTGATCTATAAATTTGCGTTGCTATCTCAGCAATCATCTGCTTAGAGCTTTCATCATTGTCAGCTATCGTCCGATTCAAAGCAATTAAAGCGATATCTTTTTTTAATTGAGGGCTTTGTAAATCTCCAATCAATTTTTGAATTAATTCTGCCGTTTGAATGTTGGTTTTAAATCCTTCTAATTGATTCTCAATATTTTCGGTTTTCTGTTGCAGCTGAGAAGTCTGATATCCTATAAACCCATTGAGAATGGCAATAATCATTAAAACAAATGTCGATAAAGATGAGACACCTATACTTATTTTATCCAAGCTATCTTTAGGCTCATTATTCTTGTCAGACATAGTTAACTCCTTCCTTGTGTACTCACTTAAATATTCACACCACACCCCGCATCACCTGCACCAATTCCCCCACTACCTAATCCTGCTTACTCCTTGCCTCAACCAGTTGGTCATTCAACCCTGACTGCCTGACACATCTCAGTGAAGTCTAGGTCAATCGGGGGTGGCAAGTCAAAGAGCAAATGCGAGAAAACTAAATCCGTTCCTAGAAATATTCTCGGGCTAGGTTAGAGACAAAACAAGGCTGAGGAGCTTTGGGAAACAGAGGAATAGGGGCAAAAAGTTCTCGTCCTTTAGATAGAATACCCCAGACCTAACACAACTCGATTCTAACCCACTTTCCCAGAAACATTGAATCTCCTAACAAAACTTTACATTTAAGGACATAACAACCCCAAAACGCCATTTTTCAATAGGTTATCACCATAAGTGGGAGAGAGTCGCTCCCCTTTAAAACTGTCCCTTGAATTGTTCTCTATCTTTTGCTATGAGGAAACTTTGTTGGGGGATACCGATGTGAATTCCCTTCTCCTCAAAAGCAATCTTGAGACGACGACGATACTCTCTTTCTATGTCCCATTGTCGTAATCTTTTGACGACAATTCTGAGCATAATTTCCATTCCCGTGTGAGAAACCCGACTGACACCAGCAACCTGCACAGGATTGATGATATCTTCTTGCCATTGTGGATCTACAGCCATATTTTCAGCGATGGCTGCCATTAAAGCGATCGCCACATCTGGCTCGGTCTGATAGGCGACTTCGATGGTAAAATCGACCCGCGCCCAATCTTTACTGAGGTTGTGTGCGGTGATAATTTGGTTATGGGCAATAGTGATTAAACGTCCGTCGGCGGCCCGCAATTGAGTCGCTCGCAAACTCATATTTTCCACCAAACCAATAAACTCCTGAAACTGGACCATATCACCGACGGTGTATTGATCTTCAAAGACAATCAGAAAACCGTTAATCCAATCTTTTAAAAGATCCTGAAAGGCAAAGGTGAGCAATGCTCCCACTAAACCGGCTCCCGTGAGTAAAAAGGCGAAAGAAAGACCCATCCAAGCTAAAAAAATCAAAATTCCTAGAAAAATAGCGATAAATGTGATAATTTCTCGCCAAACTTCTAATAAAGTGGGAGCGCGCAGAATCCTCCTTTCCAAATTTTCGGAAAACACCGCTCCTTCCTCTACCCACTCGCGTAGCCGAAAATTAACGTAGAGATTAACCATATTGCTCACTGATGTCATCAGCAACCAGATGATAAAAATCTGTAAAGGAATACGGATTATTCCGCGTCCTTCTAGCCTAGTTTCGGGAAATACATACAAAATCGCCGCTATTCCGGCAAACCAAAGCAGTATCAGTCCAATAAAAGCTAGTCTTTTCCAGAGAATATTTAGCGTTAGTTGTCGCTGAATATCAGCCTGTTGACGGAAATTAGAGGAATCTCCTAGAGCGGCTAAAATCGGCTCTTGGGAGCGATCTTTTCTGGGGGGGGAATTTATGGGTAAATTTTGATCGGATTGCCTTTTAGCTTGTTTTTTGAGGAGATTAAAGCGATTTCTTAGGTGTCTCTGCCACCAAATTGATACCCAGCTTAAGAAAGTTAGCCCCAAAATAATTATAGTGGCAGTCATTACCTGTTGCCGACGAGGGGCGGGCTGACGTTCTTGCCAAGCTTGGAGCAAAGCTGTTTGGATGATTTTAACCCATCTGTCCGCTAAATCGCCAACAGAAGAAGAATCGATCAGGGCATCAACTTCTGTCACTGTCAGAATTACCTGTTGCGGTAACTTCTGGTTATCCTTGGCCACAATCACGGTTAAATTATTGAGAGTCGCCGTACTTACTTGCAGGGTTGTCGGATCGAAACCCCGATTGATAATATTATTTAAGCCCCTCTCAATGCGCCTAGCCCGTCTTTCTACCGGGGAGAGTTCCCGGGACTCAGAAGCGGTAAAATCTTGGGAGGCAATCTGAAATAAGGCAAATCCATCTAGATGCACGGAAGCATATTCTATATCCCCGGCTACAAAAATCCTTGTACCCGTGGGAGATACAAATGGAACTAGAAAATTTTGGCCTAGGGATGGCAGGGAATTAAGAACAAATATACTAACCAAGAGGCAACCTGCCAATCCTTGAAGGACCAGATTGAAAATTTTTCCCCGTTGCCGTCGTCCCATTGCCCAAGTTTCCTTTTTGATTAACAATGATCTTTACCCGCTTTCTCAGCTTATAGCAGTTATCTTTATGGTGAGATAGAAAGTTTTCGTTTTGGGGAGTTAGTCGTCCCTCTCCCCTCTCCCTACCCCCCCAGTGATTACTGATAACTGAAATCCCCAACACCTTACTTAACTTCTCATGTCCAATATACCCCCACAGTGGCGCGAGGAAATTACGTCTTTACCCGCTTGGTTACGGCGTTCGCTCGGCAAATCTAGCGAAATTTCCACGGTTCAGCGCATTATCAAACAAAGGAACATTCATACTATCTGCGAGGAGGGTCGCTGTCCCAATCGCGGCGAGTGTTATGCCCAAGGTACGGCGACTTTTTTGTTGATGGGTCCCACTTGCACCAGGTCCTGTGCTTTTTGTCAAGTGGATAAGGGTCATGCACCCATGCCTCTCGATGTGGAGGAACCGCAAAAAGTGGCGGAAGCGGTGCAATTGTTAAATTTAAGTTACGTTGTCTTGACTTCTGTAGCTAGAGATGATCTGGAAGACGGCGGAGCCAGTTGGTTCGTGCGGACGATGACAGCCATTCGCGAACTCAATCCCCACACTTTAATTGAAGTGTTAACCCCGGATTTTGCCGGAGGTAAGGGAAGTCAACAGGAACGGGTGGCGACGGTGGTAGGGGCAAAACCTGCCTGTTACAATCACAATATCGAGACGGTGCGCCGTTTGCAAGGACCGGTTAGACGCGGGGCTAAATACGATCGCTCTTTGGCGGTTTTGCGTTATGTTAAGGAAATCGATCGCTCAATTCCGACGAAATCCGGCTTAATGGTCGGTCACGGTGAGACAAAAGAGGAAATTATCGAGACTTTGGCAGATTTACGCGCGATCGACTGCGATCGAGTTACTATTGGTCAATATATGCGTCCTTCTCTGGAACATTTGCTCGTACAGAAATATTGGACTCCCTCAGAATTTAGCGAGTTGGGAGAAATTGCCCAAAAAATGGGTTTTTCCCAAGTTAGATCTGGACCTCTAGTCCGCAGTTCCTATCATGCGGGAGAGGAAATCAGTTATCAGTGATCAGTTATCAGTTATCAGATGTAAGTAGCTGGTTATAATTAAATTAAAAATGGATTTTAGGTTCGATCCCCCCTGCCCCCCTTGATAAGGGGGGTGCCGATCCCCCCTTAGTCCCCCCTTTAATCCCCCCTTAATAAGGGGGGCATCTGA
>NZ_JADBUZ010000229.1:0-8426 GCF_020245305.1 Microcystis sp. M20BS1
CCAAGCAGTGTCATAACTGATCCCTTTTTTCTTAGCATAATCTGATAGTTTCATGTGAACTGCAACGTAAACTTGTACTAACCATATTAGCAGTTGTTTGCAGTCATTTGCATATATTTTTTACAAAACTTTACAATACAAGGTGAGGCTCAGGCATGGGACACTTCACTTGACTACTCTGCCTACATCTTGCCGCTAGACCCAAACTAACTTTTGGATACGATGCACAGTTGGCATTCATACTAAATCTGGTTATTAAAAACTGATTATTTATTCCCCTTTGCCTTTTACCTCTTGCCTTTTGCCTCTCCTCATAACTAGCCTGTACTCAACGGATTTAGTATCATACCTTGATTCTGCAACGCCTAGACTTACAACTTCAATCAATGTGCATGGTGCGTTCCCCAAAAATCGATCTGTGGAGCGGTAGAAGTTGCATTAGGGAACGCACCCTACAAGATCGGCGATCGCTAATAAAAATCCCCCCTAAGACCGGGGGATTTTTTTCAGGGTAAAATAGCAAAAGTTGAAAGCCAAGCTTAGAGATATTATCTTAGACTTAAATGCTGATGCTATTGAGTATTAGAGAAGGTTTTAGATAGGTATAGGGTACGATCCGTTTTTGATTATTGGCATCAATCTCTTGTTCGTTCATATTGAGATTTTGCTGAAATTGTCGAAGGAAGCCCGTAATTGTTGCCTGATCACCCTCGGCAAAAACCTCCTCAAACTTCCGGCCATAGAGTTCTCGAAAAGCTTTATCGTAATAGCCCAATTGATCGTATCGATAGTCGGATAAAGTGAACAGACTTTGTAACTGATCGGCAGCCTTTTTATAAGGAGGCAATAGCTGAAGAATGTCTTTTTCGGTAATTGATCCTCTGGCATCTCCAATTATTGATCCTGTAGTATCCTTAATCGCTTCTGGAAGATCACAGTAAGCGGCCAAGGGCATATTAGCGGCAAAAGTCATGTAATCATACTGACCATAGTTAACAGCTGAATGCAGTGGCCCGCAGATAAAAATAATTGTGGTAACGACTTCAATTAAGTCCTCTACATCCGTAAAATTGGCCGGCATTCCCTTCACATTGCCCCCTTGATCTGCCGCAGAATTAGATAATTCTCCGGCCCATGCTTGCAATTCTTGATCGTTAGTGATGTCTTGGGGGTTTGGGTAAAAATAATGGAGATAATCAGAAACAAACTGATTAATAGACTGCCAAACCAGCATCCCATCATCCCGGTAAGGGTAGTGGGGTAGTCGTTCCGTATCGTCCATACCCCGGTTACTTATTTCTTTAGGAAAGGCAAAGTCTCGAAGATTCCAGTTTGCGTAGGCATCCTTAACCAGTGCCATCGACTCGCCCAAGGTGCCGGCCAATAATTCATCCACCGGTCCACCAGGGTTGATCAGTCTCTCTTGTCCCAGATGGTTGTTCGTTAACATAAATCTTAGGTGTGGCTTAAGCAGAAGACTGAGGGGATGATTTTCTGCCAGTTGCCGGGCCGTGCCGATCGCGATCGGTTCCATGACAAAATGAGTTCGACAGAGATGGGAATTCATCTCGTGGTGATTGCTATCGGCCACCTGAACACAAATTTTAGCAAATAGCCAAGCAAGGGGGTTTTTCTCAAAAGGAGTATAAAGCTTTTCCGCATTTTCCCCAAATTGGATAGCGATCGGAACTAATTTGCCCCGATCTCTGATGCCACTTTTCCGCCACCAAAAGAAGGCCCTGGGTTTCGGTAAATATTTTCGCCCTTTGGCATGGGTTCCCCCTTGAATCAAAGAGGGACCGAGATAATTAATGTCCGTACCCGTATAATCGGCAATATAAATGTTTCCCGCTGCTAATTCTTGATTGACCTGAAACAATGGCTCGAAATCTGTCTTAGAACTAGGGATTTGATTGAGAACTTGGGCGCGAGCATCCCCCGGCTTCAGTAAATGTAATACTAGGGGATTAGCTCCCGATAGACGTTGTTCGGCAAAGGCATCATTGGTTTGATAGACTTTGGCGATTTTGGGTAAGGGGATAATGGCAAAGAAGTCCTCATAATCTTGTAGCTCATCGAGGGGATCTAAAAAAGATTTGACTTTGACAGCCAGCATATTGGCCGGTAGTTCCGCAGTTGCCGCCAACCGTTCAGTAATGTACTGAAAGGAAAAGTTTTCCGCTGCAGGCACGGATTCCATGAGGACTAAGGGTGGGAGATACTGATAGTCGTATCTATAGGCTTGGCGTTGAAGATTGAGGGAATCAGCCCGCCGATTCGCATCTGGTTCATTTTGGGGCAGACAAGGAGTGGGAGGAGGGGTATTAACCATTCTGATCAAGTTTGAAAAAATTTAAGTAATTGTACCTTGTTTTTTCTTCCTTACATTGATTTCTGAACATTTTTTAATAATTGATTCTCGCTATCACCCATTTTGATTCTCAACATCTGGCTTTCTTTTTCATCTGGCAACAAATATCAGAACGGGAATATCAATATCAGAAACTCCTCGGGTTTCCAAATCCCAGACAAATTGTTCAAAATTAGGATACTCTGACAAACATTCTTGAATAAACATGGGTACAGCAAAAAAAGTTAAGGGATGTATCTATTGATAGATAAGGGGTTGTGGCTATTGTAGTAGATACGTTTGGAGTCAGTTGAGATAGACAAAAATAGTCAAAATATTTATAATAGAAGATTGGACTAAAATTTTCTGTGACTTGCCCATGTTATTGTCTTGCGCCACCGGTAGCGAACAATTTTTAGGGAGTGAAGCGATCGCCACTTACGCCAAAGCTAAGGCCGTAATCCTGCCGATTCCCTACGAGGCCACCACCACCTATCGCAAGGGTTGTGAAACCGGACCGGCGGCGGTGATTACCGCTTCCCAACAATTGGAAGCTTATGACGAGGAACTTAAGAGGGAAACCTGTTTAGAAGTGGGCATCTATACCCATGATGCGATCGCAGATACCCGTCAACAACCGCAATTGTCCGCCGAGGAGATGTTAGCCGTCACCACAGCTACAGTTTCTCGTTTAATTGCCGATGATAAATTTGTCGTCGCCGTCGGGGGTGAACACGCTATCACTACGGGAGTAGTACAAGCTTACCGACAGGCTTTATCGGACCCTTTTACGGTGGTTCAAATTGATGCCCATGGCGATATGCGTTTTGAGTACGAAGGATCGCACCATAACCACGCCTGTGTGATGCGTCGGGTGTTAGAAATGGGTTTACCCACCTTACCCGTGGGAATTCGGGCTATTTGTCGAGAAGAAGCGGAATTAATTGCTAAACAACAGATTCCCGTGGTTTGGGATCGAGATATCGCCGGTGATCCGAATTGGATCGAAAAAGCGATCGCCAAAATCACCACCGAGAAGGTATTTTTAACCATAGACGTGGATGGCATAGATCCGGCTTTAATTCCGGGGGTGGGAACACCTGAACCGGGGGGGTTAAGTTGGCATCAAACCCTAGGCTTTCTCCGTCGTCTTTTCCAAACTCATCAGGTGATTGGCTGCGATGTGATGGAATTGGCCCCGATTAGTGATTCGGTGGTTTCGGAATTTACCACTGCCAAGTTAATTTATAAGTTAATTGGCTATCAATTTACTGCCTAGGGGCTTGCCTAATTAGGAGCAATCGTGTTATAATAACAATTCGTACGGACGTATAGCTCAGTTGGTTAGAGTACATCGTTGACATCGATGGGGTCACTGGTTCGAATCCAGTTACGTCCATAGTTAATTTTGATAGCTTTCAGCAACGGGCAAAAGCTAAACCTGACAAGCTGGCTTGATGTTCGGTAAATTTACGGTATGTCAGACAAAACGCTCTGTCGTGAGCTAAAAATATCAAGCCCGTGATTTTCTGGCCTTTAGATTGTTTTTTTATGATTTTCTAAACATGACTAACAATAAAAATGATAACTATGCTAACTTGCCAGATGAATTACTAGAAGACATTCTGGAAGATGCTCCTAAAATAGCAGAAAAAATCAAGCCACTTTTCAATGAATTACAACAACAAAGAAAAACCCTGCATCAAATCTTGGATGATAATGATTTAATTTGTAGAGTTGACGATTTAGAAAACCCACCTATTCCTTCTGTTGCAGCGGTTGACGGTGGACAAGCTATTGAAAAATCTATTGGTGCTGATACTTTAATTGCAGTTGGTGTTGGTGTTGAAGGATTAGTTAGAGAAGATCAGCGAAAATGGGGTTCAGTTCAATACAAAAATTGGCAAGATGTTCTCCCGCACAGTTCTGAGAGTAATCCTAAAGTGACTAGAGGAGCGATGACAGCTTTAGAATTATTAGTTATTAGTCAAACACCACATGATGTGATTATTGCCGATGGTTCTCATCAAACACCAGTTATCGGAATTAACAGCTTAACCAGTATGTCAACGTTGGATGAACCGCATTTTCAACAAGCTACATGGGATATCATTAATAGGTTTAGCTTGATAGATTCTCTTAAAAAAGCGATGACCAATCCCAATATAGTATATATGGTTAAATATGATTCTTCTCAAGAAATTGGCTTAAGTGTTTTAAAAAACTTTGACCTCAAGCTTGACGATAAAACCAGCATGACATTAATTTTAAATGCCGGTGAATTTACTAAACCGTTACCTGTGGGTCAAACCACAAAAACAGAGCGAGTTTGGAAAGATTTATATATTTCAGTTTCAAGTAAATTTGATTTTCAAGGTAAGCGAGACAAGATAAAAGAGGACTTAAACCAAGCTATTATTTTGCCTAAAAGCCGAAAAGTATATTTTACTTATTATAAACCTTATCAATGGTCGCCAGCTTATAGGATAGAAATGAAAGAAAGCTGTGCTAATACAGAAATTGAATTAGCCAAAGTATTAAAAGCTATCAAAGAACAAGTTGTTTCAACAGAGATCAAAGAACCTTATCCTCAATATTTAGCGGATCTGATGGCTAAAAGTATTAGTGATGGTTTAGAAGCGTTAAGAGCCGTGGTACAATATCAATTTAGTGATAACCCTGACTTTCTCCAATTGTTGACCCAATCTTACAGAACTTAATCAATCTTCATCAAATTACAGGAAAAAGACAATGGATTTACTTGACAAACTCAACAATCACTCAGATCAATTTAACATCGGTAGCGTTGGTTCACCGAGTAACACGACAGAAATTATTATAGATATTAATCAAAAAAGTGAGAAAAAGAGAAATTTAGGGCAGTTAGTCTGTCTGGTTCAACCGCAAGATCAAGAAAATTTAGTGGTTATCGGACAAATTAGTGAGATAGAAACTCAAAATCGCTGGCATGAAGATTTAACCTTTAGAGGTATTATTAAGCGTAGAGGTTCACTTCCTCATCTTAGTGAAAAAGCAGATGTGAGAACAGCTAAATTAAACGTTCAGGCTTGTTTTAGTATTGCGCCAGATGGAAAAATCACCGCAGGAACGTTAGGAACTTCCCCGGCAACGGGTACGCCTATTATTTCAGTTCGAGATGAAATTTTAGATAAGCTTTTAGAGCAATACAAAAATCAAATTATTTACTTAGGTAATGCTTATGCTACTGATGTTAAAATGCCTCTTTGGTTAAAACATTTTGATAGAGGAGAAGGGGGTGCGGGAGAAGCTTATCATATCGGAGTTTTTGGAAAAAGTGGCTCTGGTAAGTCTGGTTTAGCCGCTTATATGCTTCTAGGTTATGCTCAACATAAAAATATGGGCATCATTTTCATAGATCCTCAAAATCAATTTGCAAGTCAGACAGATTTGCCCTTTAAACTGCATGACTCGCTCCGAAAGTTAGGTAGAAAAGTTGAAGTTTATCGTTTAACTAATCAAATTAGATTAGGAACTAAAAATAATGCTGTAAATTTATTTTGCTCTCTTTTATTAAAAACAGAGTTTTATAGAAATATTGGAGTTAGAAGTAAAGAAAATCAAGACTATGCTTCGGAAGAAATCGCTCGAATCATCAGAATTATTTTATCTCAATTGTCAAAACAGCAAGGAAAAAACATAGAATTTGAATTGAATAACTCTCCTGACAATTTGTTACTTAATGTATTAACTTGTCTTAGAGATGATAATAATGCTCTACAAAGAATATATGCTACCAAACAAACAAAGGAAAGATTAGAACAAACTCTTGATAGCTTTCTTGAAAAAGAGAATGATACAGATTATCAAAAATCACAGAAGTCTCTAGAATTTCAAAGAATCAAAGACGATATTTGGCAACCTGTATTAGATTTATTTCTTAAAAATGATAGTCAAGGTAATCATAGAAGCTCATTGTGGCATATTGTTCAAAAATCTGCTACTGATGAGCAAAAGCCTATTTTATTTTTAGATATTAAGGGTGAGGGTACAACTTTCGCAGATAATGAGGAAATCAAAGCACTGATTCTTAAAGAGATTAGCACAATTTTAAAAGTAGCGGGAGAAAATGCCTTTAAAGAGGATAAAAAATTAAACTGTTTAATTTGTCTTGATGAAGCTCATCGCTTTGTTAAATCCTCTTTTGGTAATGATGATAATAGTGAAATGTCCAACCTAACAAGAACATTTGTAGATGGTGTAAGAACCACAAGAAAATACGGCTTGGGTTATATGTTTATTACTCAAACAATTGCATCTTTACATAAAGAAATTGTCGGTCAATTAAGACTTTACGCTTTTGGATATGGTTTAACTTCTGGTAGTGAATACAGACAAATTGAAGAATTAGTAAGTGATAAACAGGCTTTAAGCTTATACAAATCATTTGTTGACCCTCAAAGTAATAAACAATATCCGTTTATGTTTCTCGGTCCGGTTTCCCCTTTGTCTTTTACGGGTTCTCCTTTATTTGTTCAGATGTTTACAGAATTCAGTCAATTTCAAAATGCTAATAATCTTCAATCCTCGGATGAGTTCCATTTTTAAACATGAAAAAACACCAAAAAGATCACGTTCGAGATCAATTGTTATCAAAGTTATCTGAATATGGAGTTGAATGGGATTTTGACTCTCAAAAGTTAATAGTTGATGATTTACGATTTATGCAAAATCGATTAGCTCAACATACGAACTCAAAAGGTTTAAAATATGAGGAGGAATTTAAAAATTGTTTAGCTAAACCTGAAGAAATAAATATTCTTAAAATCAATCCTTACTTAGAAGTTGTGAACACCCAGAAACAAAGAGAACTTTGGACTTATGCTACTTCTTTTTGGTCAATCCCTGTTACAACTGGTTATGGTAGAAGAATACGTTTTTTAGTTTTTGATGAACAAAATAATAAATTAATTGGTATTTTTGGCCTCAGTGATCCAATTATTGGTTTAGGAGTTAGAGATCAGTATATCACTTGGACAAAAGATCAAAAGCTAGAGAGATTATATAATTGTATGACTGCTTATATTTTAGGTGCTGTACCTCCTTATAATCTAGTTCTCAGCAGTAAATTAATTGCTTTATGTTTGATGTTCCCTGAAGTTAGAAAGCACTTCTATGAAAAGTATAACAATAGAGTATCCATTATTTCTGGACAAAATAAACAAGCTGATTTAGTTTATATAGATACTTTAGGAGCATTTGGAAAATCAGCAATATATAACCGTTTAATGAACTGGAAATTTATAGGTTATACAAAAGGTCAAAGCCATTTACATATAACGGCTAACGGAAGTTGGGAATTAATTAAACAAGTCGTTCCAGAAACCATTTTTGATACTTATAAATTTGGTCAAGGTCCCAATTGGAAACTAAGAGTTTTAAAGAAAGGACTAAGAGAACTAGGATTTTCAGAAGATATGCTAAGTATTGGTTGGCAAAGAGGATATTATAGTTGTCCACTAGCTGAGAATTGGCAAGAGTATTTATTAGGAGAATCCAATCAACTACAATGGAAGATTTTAGATCGTAATCAACTGATTAAATACTGGAAAAATCAATGGATTATCCCACGTTTAGATAAATTAGAGGAAAATCTAAGGAAAACGAAAAGTTTAGATTAATCAAACAGATTATATAGCGTTTATCATACCTGTGTGGCACAGTTAAACCTTTGCTGATTAAGCTTTTCAATATCGATAATGTACCTCTTGCGAACAGGCAACGCTATAATTAGACAGAACTGAATCATTTTAAGTAAACTTTTGTAAAATTCCAGCAGGAAAGGTCATCAAATTTTCTGGACTCACTGAAGCGTTATGTTTCCATTGATGAGGAGTAGAGTTTCGTCAACGAGAGAATAGGGGTTTCAGCCCTGACAGGGGGACAAGCGAGCTAGAAAATTTGCCAACAAAGGCTTCTGGCTTCTCTCGCTAGAAATAGATCGAGCGATTCTAGGCAAAAAGCTAACGAAAGAATTAGGGATAGGAGCGAGCTTACTAGGAATCATTATTAATAAGTGAGAGATGGTGCGGCGAAC
>NZ_JADBUZ010000023.1:0-7539 GCF_020245305.1 Microcystis sp. M20BS1
CCTTATCCTGACTTGATTTCAGTTTTTTCTTTGTCAGTAAGGGTGTCAACAAGGAATATTACAAATTGTTAACCGAGTCTTGAAAGCCTTGTGCTACAAAGGTTTGAAATGTTAAGAAAGATGTGACTAAAGGACAGCCCCTAGAGGAGGGAATTGCCAGGATCAAAACCCCTAGCGGGGGAATAACAACGACTAGCAATTAAACCCAAAACTAACCACCAGAGGGTACTAACTTGGGGACGATACCAAACTGTATCAAAAAAACCGTGGGCAAGAATTCCAGCCATAGCGGCAATTGCCCCGATTAACCAAAAGCCTTGACTGTCCATTTTATCGCGTAAAAGTTTAATTTGATGGATGCCTTGGCCGATAGTTGTGACTAATAACCAGAGGAAACAGGTAAAACCAATAATTCCCGTTTCTACCATGATTTCTAATAGCACAGAATAGGCACTTAAAGCCGTGTATTTTGGCTTCATGAATAGGGGGTAAATTTTCTTAAAAGCATCATTACCCGGTCCGATGCCCAAAAGCGGATAAGCTTGAATCATGCGGATAACTGCATCCCAAACATTAATCCGAAAGTTATTACTACTATCTTCCCGGCCCGCAAAAATACTCATCACCCGAATTCGCAGCGGTTCCACCAATAAAATCGCCCCTAAAACCACCACGGCTAAACCCCCTAAAACTAAGGGTAAAAGCCATGTTTGCCAAAATAACGGTAGATAACTTTTGAACCAATAAAATAATAGCAATAAGAAGACGATTCCTAAGACCATCAAACCAATCCAACCGCCACGACTCTCGGTAAAAAATAAACAAGCGGCATTGGCTAAAGTTAATAAAGCCGCTAAAATTTTCGGTAGCCATCCCTGCCACACAAATAATGCAGCACCGCTAAAAGCAATACCAGGGAATAAATAACTAGCTAATAAATTAGGATTACCGAGATAACTATAAACCCTAGTATCCCCCGCTAATTCTGAAGTGGGATCGTTCCAAGTTGCTAACTGTTCCGCACCAAAAATTTGCTGACGAATGCCGTAAACGCTGACTGCTAAAGCGGTTAAAACTAAAGTAGTCAGAATCCAATTTGTTAGGCGTGGTGATCGCATGATTCGGGCGGTAAAGGCAAAAAAGATGAGATTGAGAGTTAATTTAATTAATCCTTCCAAAGCTGCGGTTTTAACAGGAGAAAAAGCCGTGGAAACCGTGGCAATTCCCCAATATAAAAGCACTAAAATGTGAATCGGTGTCACCCCAATTTTGCCTTCATCCACAAGGGTTAAGAGTAGCCAATAACCCGCTATTGCTAACAATAAAAACCCGATTTGACTGGTGGAGAAAAACGGCGCAGTGGCGATAAGAAGAGAGATTAACAGCGCACCCATCAGTTCTGTCCACTCCACAAACCGGCTACCCTGTCGCCATTGACTAAAAAGGCCGACGAAACGATGCAGATAGCTATATTTTGACCAAGAAGCGGGGGAAAAGTTCAGTAGGGTGATTTGTTTCCAAAAAGCATTCATAGGGTTTTTAGTTGCGGTTGTCACCATCACACTTTGATTAAGATACCGATTGTATCTTAATTGTTGACTCTTGGGAGCGAAAAGAGTTTCAGTCTGGTGTCTTAGGGCAGCTTCACACAGTTAAAACCTAATAGTATAACCAGTCTAAACATGGGGTGAACGTACAGCTTGACCTAAACGAGTTAAGCCTGGGGAACAGTCAAAACGATCAAGATGTACTTCAATAAATGATAGGCGATCGATGTTACCCTGGGCAATCGATAAAGCCTTTTCTAATTCCCCTTCTGTCCTGACTTGACAACTCCAACTTTCCCCGTTAAATACTGCCGGTAATTGGTGATATTTCCACGGTTGTAGATCATTATAAATATTATCCTGAATTACCCGCTCGATCGTGTAACCGTCGTTATTAATTAAAAAGATAATTGGATTGAGATGGTGACGGATAATTGTCGAAAGTTCTTGGGCAGTCATTTGAAAAGCACCATCCCCCACAAAGACGATAGGACGAGTATTTGGTGCGGCAAAAGCTACTCCTAAACAGGCGGGTATTGAATAACCAATAGAGAGATAAAATGCTTGACCAATAAAGTCGGTTTTTTGGGGCATTAATAAATCAATCGTGGCAATAATTGCATCCCCTGTATCGGAAATAACAAAAGATTCTTGAGCAATAAAATGATTCATTCGCTCATAAAAACGAGCATTAGTTAATTTTTGCTCTGGCACGGCGATGAATTCTAAATCCTTCAATTCGGCCGCGGGTTTAATCTCTAGTGTAGCCGCTTCTTTGTGACTTAGCTTATCAATTAAACCATCGATAAAATCCCCTAGGAATACCGGTTGATAAAAGTGATGTTTAATTTTTACTTTCTCAGAATTGGCATTAATCAAATTATTGGGATTTAAATTAGCCGTAAATCCGCCTAAATTCATATCGGACATGATCGCCCCTAAACAGAGGACACAATCGGCATTTTCCACCCGTTGACTAACGTATTCGCGACTTAATGCCCCCACATAAGTGCCGATAAATTGCGGCTGCATTTCCGAAATTGACGACTTACCTAAAATAGTGGTAGCTAAGGGATAACCCGTTACTTCTAAAAGTTTCAGCAACTTATCTTGAAGTTTAAACCGATGGAATTCTACCCCCGCTAAAATAATTGGTTTTTCCGCTTTTTCTAATAAAAAAACCGCTTCTTCAATGGCTTCTTCTAAAGCGGCGGTATCCGTGAGATTATCGGTTAAATAAATTGGATTTTCTGAGGGGATACAGGGACGATAGACTAGATCCCGGGGAATTTCGATATACACAGGACGTTTGTGATGCAAACAAGCGGCTAAAGTTTGATCGATTTGACTAGCTGCTTGGGCGGAATTAGTGAGAATAACCGAGGCAACCGTGGCTTTTTCCATGATGGAAAATTGCAGATTATAATCGCCCGTGGTGTGGTGTAATAATAAATTATCCCGGCGAATCGAGCGATCGGAAGCTCCACTAATCACCACCAGGGGAACTCTTTCAGCGTAAGCACCGACCACAGCATTAACGAGGCTAAACCCCCCGACTCCGTAGGTGACACAGACAGCACCCATACCTTTAACTCGCGCGTAGGCATCGGCGGCATAACCTGCGTTAAGCTCATTACAGGTGCAAACTAATTCGATCGGACTTTCCACCAAAACATCCATCAAATCGAGGACATAATCCCCCGGCACCCCAAAAATATGATTAACCCCTAAACTATGGAGACACTGGAATAAATATTCGCCGATGGTGATCATAGCAATTTTCTCGCAAAGATGAGCAGGGTGTCGGTGCGGAATTTTCCTTACTCACTTTCAGCCAAAATGCCGACCGCTCTTGCTAGGAAAAGACCGACTAACTTACATATCATATTTACTAATGATAGCAACTCCCAGATCTACATCTAGAGTACCTTGAGCGCCACCTCCGGGGATTAAACCGCAGAAATCTCGCAAATAACGCTCGTAATGGTTAGTTTTCAGTTGTCCTGCCCCTCCTAACAAACGTTGGGCAATCAAAACTAATTCGATAGCACTGTCGGTAGCATAGGATTTAGCTAAGCTAGTAATCGGTTCCCAGAGAGGATCTACCTGACCAGAGGCCTCAGCTTCTAGGGATTGATAGACGATCGAGCGACTGGTTTCTAGCAGTTTATACATTTTACCGATCTCTGCCTGTACCGATTGCATAGCGGTTAAGGGTCGATTGTAACGGATGGAATGACTGAGACTTTTGACACAATCTTCCAAAATTGCCTCCATTCTGCCCAAAACGGGACTAACCAAGATAGAACGACGGGCGTTTAAAAATTCCTGCACATGACTTAACCCATCGGCCGCCACCATCACCGAGTCATGGGGAAGAAAAACATCATGAAAATGTACCGTTGAGATGCCAGCAGCGCGCCATCCTGCCATGGGTAAGGGAACAATTTCCACTCCGGGGAATTCTTTTTCCACCAAAAAAACCTTAAGATCGTCAAAACTATCCGTTTTATGACGGGCATAGGTCATAAACGTATCAGCATTGTAACCGCCAGTGGTGAAAAGTTTTTTGCCAGAAAGGATATATCCGCCTTGGGTTTCTCTGACGCAGGTGTTAAAGGAAAAAGGATCCGCACCGTCGGTATAGGCAAAAGCGGGTGCTCTTTTCCCCGCGATCATCGGTTTCAGGTAACGTTCGATCAAGTCCTGTCGTTTTGACTTGTAGATCATTCTCATCACCGAACCGCGCAGAGAAATCACGAAGGGAAAGGATAGATCTTGACAGAGATAACCGACTCGATCGAGCATCATTCCCCAGGATAGCTGATCAGCCCCTCCACCTCCTAATTCTTGAGTCACAGGATAGGGAGTCATCCCTAAACGACAAGCTTCGGCAAAAATCTCTTCTGGTATACAAGTACCATTGGCATCCCGTTCTAAAACTCCGGGGTTAATGCGTTTGCGAATAAAATTGCCAAAACGACTATCGACTTCTGCTGCTATTTTTTTGGCTAGGGTACGATTCATGATGTTTTTATCAACCTCTTGTCTCAATTTTTTCCGGATAAGGATTTTTTTGTCCCTATATACTTAGCAGGGCAATCGCACTTATTTTGTATAAATTGTACTTGACAAACAGACAGTTTAAGCGGTGGAGACCAGGGGCTAGACATGGCCGCTTGAATCGAGGACAGTATCTAGGGCTGGCTGAATAAATCTAAAAACCTTGTTGGGTAAGACTTTTAGACTTTTTGGAAATCAAAAAGTACGGCTCTTCGGTAATTGTTATGCAAATAATTAACTTAAAATAAAATTTGATCAGAGAGCCTATGCCCAAAAATAACTGAAACCCATACAGGGAAAGATTTTAGGCACAAACAGGTTAATGCCAAAAGATAGACAATTGAGTTAAGATTTGATATAATAGCCAAAAACCAGAGTATTTTACTTAGGGTTTGCTGAATAATGGTAAAACCTTTTTAAAATAAGGCTTTTGACCTGTTAAAATCCAATGTTCATGCTGCGAAAATCGGATTGGTATCCTCAAAAACCTTGCATTATCCTTGCCATAGTACATAACCTAGTACGAAAGAGAGGGCAACAAAGCCTGAAACTCCTGACTCCCGACTCCTGACTCCTGACTCCTAACTCCACCAACAAACTTTTTCAGCAAACCCTACTTATGATACTTGACAAATTTTTGAACCTAGAAGGAACCTCTATTCAAGGCTATCGACACCTAGAAAATATCGTTATAGTTTTCCGAATCGAAAAATAAAAAAGCAACGGCAGAAGCGCAGAAAAATAAAAAACAGAAAGGGGAAAAAGAAGCAAAGCTAGAAGTTTTAAAGCGAAGTAAATATAGCCTGTTAAAAAATGAAAAAGATTTAACGGAACCCCAAAAACTCAAACTAGAAGCTATCAAAGAAAATTTTCCAAATTTGAAAGAGATGCAGGAATTAAAGGAAGAATTCAGAAGGATTTACGAAACCTCAAAGAATCCGACAGAGGGAATGCTATCTATCTCGGAATGGTTGGCAAAATCCTCCATTGTTTTTACCAAGAGTTGTCAAACAATCCGAAACTGTTTTGGAGAAATAATTAGTTATTTCGAGCGAAGGACAACGAATGGGGTGGTCGAGGGAATCAACAATAAACTGAAACTAATAAAACGGAGAGGCTATGGCTTTAGAAACGGAATTTTTGGGTTAGAAGTATGTTATCTAGGCATCTTGTCTGTTGATTTAGCATAAAGAGTAACGAAGAGCCATCTTTTTGCCGCAAACCCTACTCAGCGATCGGTACTCAATTGACCGATCGCTGTTTTTGGCGAGATTTTAGATGATTACTGGTCAAATTGTTCGATCGCCGTGGCGTAACTCTCTTCCACCCCCGTGCCGTAACCTAGTAAGCGATGGATAAAAACTACTCGGTGCTGCCAAAGATAGACTTTCGTGTCCACAACTCCTTCATCAAGGAGAAAATAGGGTTTGTGCAGTTCGATATCTATTTCTTGTAGGGGATTACTGAAACCCACTTTCAGAGCTGGTTGTTTGCTACCTTGGCCAAGAACCAGTTTTTCCCGACTAGCATTAATGTAGGCTGCCGCTTCCATAAAAGCCCATTGATCGGCAAAATCAAGAGCATAGCGGTGCAATTGGAAGGGATAACGACCTTCTGCGATTAATTCACCCTGTTTTTGTTCTTCAATTTGTTTAGTTAATTTTTGGACTGGACGTTCAAATTTTTTCGAGATTTCTTCTTCCGAGAATAAATTTATCAGTTCCTCTGGCAATCGCCCTGGTTTTGCTCCTAAACTCACTTGATCGGTGATTGTTACTGGACGTAAACTGATTTTTACCTGTGCCACTTCTTGATTATCAGCCAAGATACTAGAGGGCATTTCTAATAATACTCCCCCCTTAATGCAACTGGCACGGGTGACGAGTTGAATCGTTTCGCAATCGTGAAAAGTGACATTTTTGATGTAGCGCAGATGGGCCATGGCAACTACCATACTGGTTTGGTAGTTTTCCACTAACTTTTGAATACTCATCAAGTGATCGCGCAACCATCCCGCCCAACCATTTAATCCTAAGCGCAAAAGTTCTCGCTGGTGCATCTGCAAGGGAGTGAATAAAGTCGGACAGGCGGCGAGAGTAAGTTCACTGGTTCTCGGTGGGGATGAAGTGGGAGTAGTTGCGGCAACTGTACTAACCATTTTGTCGTCCTCGGCTAAAGATTTTGTGGCAATAAAATAAGACTAGGGAAGTAAGTAGATAAACCTGCCCGACGAAACAGTTAATCTTCCCTGTTGATAGTTAAAGCTGGGAATTATTTAATATTTTTAATTAACCACCAGCAATTGCCGTTAAAATTTGCAAGCGATCATTTTCTTGAATACTGCGGTCTAATTCATTCGAGAAAAGCTGTTCCCCATTTAAAAAAAGTCGATGAACTTTGCGAACTTCGCCATTCGCATCGTAGAGAGAAGCCGTTAAAGAGGGATATTTTTCCGTGAGAGTCCGTAAAGCTTTGGAGATGGTTTCCGCTTCTAGGGAAACTTCTTTTTGGTAGTCCACAAATCGTAGGAGAGTTCCAGAAAATGCAATGTTTAAGGTGGTCATTGTGGTGTTCCTCTTGTCTTACTGATCAGGAATACAAGCTTTTTGAGATTTATTCCGTGAAAATTGATTTGCCAATTTAGACCTGAATTGGCAATTATCTTCATCTTGTGTCATGATACTTCCCTCTCCCTTATTACCTCCATTATGTATACATTTCTTAACAAAAAGATAGAAAACTTAAAAGAGTCCGAAACGATTGATAGGTATAGTTTTGAAAAAAGTAATGGCTCTACCGAACCTGTCATGTAAAACTATCAATAACTCATGCTTGTAAAGTTTGTACACTAAGGCTTTGAGTTTTTGTTAGATTGATATTTATCAACTTTAGAGCCTTGCTGTGCAGAGAGGGAGCTTGAGGAATTTTC
>NZ_JADBUZ010000230.1:0-36650 GCF_020245305.1 Microcystis sp. M20BS1
TCGACGTGGTAATGAGATTTATGAATCTCAGGTACGTTCTCAAGTGGAGGAGGGAAATCAGGGGAGAATTGTGGCGATCGACATCGAAACTGGAGCGTTTGAGCTTGCCGACGATACGATTACTGCTACCGATCATCTCTAGGAGCGTGTCCCTGATGCTCAACCTTGGGTGATTCGGATTGGACATAGAGCCGTCTTCCGTTTTGGCAGTCGCAGCCAGAGAAAGCGAGTATGATGTGTGGGGATGAGTCTTTTGTATGGCTTTAAACTTCAGATTGAGGCAGTGGAAGGTGGGCGCGTTACGATCGAAGCTTTATGACTCAGCCAAAGTTATCGGTGAAGACGGTCTAACTTTACCGTTATACTGAATCGGTTTTTAATAGCATGATTAACTCCCAATCCAACTTGAAAAACCCGCTCCCCCCCACTGTTGACTTAAAACCCCCACTGATCACTGATCACTGAAAAAGGCCTAACTTTGGGCAAAAATCTGGTTTGTGTCCCCTCTTAGCGATAAAATTTCTACATCTGGACTGTCGAAAAGTATAAGTTTTGTAAAGTAAAATTAAGAAGGGAGACAAATTTAAGATAACCAACGTATGGAAGTAACTTTTACCGCTGCCGAATCCCTAGAAATTGTTGTTGCTGAACAAACCATCCCGATTCAGCATTATCTGCGCCAACCGCAAAGATTAGTACAGGCTATCGTTGAGACTAGCCTAACAGAACACCTATCTGAGAATCGGTTTCGCCTAAAAATGCGTCCCCTAAACTTCTTGAATATGTACTATTTTCAGCCCACGGTTATTCTTAATGTCTGGGCTACCTCTGAGGGGACGATATTTTTGCAATCAGAAGACTGTCAGATCAAAGGTATTGATTATATCAACGATCGCTTTAGCCTCAATGTTCAAGGCAAACTCGCTCCTGTGGAAAAAAATAATCAAACCTATCTAGCGGGGAAAGCCAATCTTGAGGTGAAAGTCACCTTACCACCACCATTATGGTTAACCCCGCGTCCGCTGTTAGAAATCGCCGGTAATAGTCTCTTAAAAGGGGTTTTATTGCGGATTAAACAGCGTTTAATGAGTCAATTGTTGCAAGATTACCAACAATGGGCTAAACAGGATATTATTGCCCAAAATTACCCCGAAACCATTCTCGATCTCTCCCTTAGTTAAATAAAAATATGAGTTGGACAAAAGTATTATCTGTAGATTCCCTTGCCCCCGGCGCCCGTCAAGTGGTAAAAGTGGGGGAAAATTCCATTCTGTTGATTAACAATAACGGTCAATTCCACGCCGTCGGTAATCGTTGTCCTCATTTAAAATTATCGATGACGAAGGGCAAAATTACCGAAGACGGCGCGATCGTTTGTCCCTGGCATCGTAGTTCTTTTGATCTCTGTAGTGGTGCTGTCAAAGACTGGATTACCTGGCCCCCTGTGGTTAACAAAGCGATGGCGGCAGTTTCTCAACCCCAAGCTTTACCCGTTTATCCCCTTCGCATCGAAGACGGCAGCATCTGGATAGACGCATAACCGCTCACCGAGGGGGGGTTTTGGGCAACCTAAAGAGCAGTTCACTCGACAATGGGGTAATCTTGGAGAATGCCAAACCCTACCTCGCTCGCTTCCGTAAAAACCCAGTTATGGATTGTTCCCCCCGCTCCGGTGATCCCCACTCTCCTGTATATTTTTTAAACAGGATTTAGTATAAAATACCGTCATGTCAGCCTAGGAGCGGAAGGCTTTGCAGTAGAAATAATAAGCCAGAGCTTATTTAATAAGTAGTCATGCAAAATAAATTTCCTAGTGAAGACAGGCAAGAGGCAATAGGCAAGAGGCAAAAGCTTTATCGAAATGTGTAATTAATTTTGCTTAGGTACTTACAAGTGTTTGCCTATTTTAGCCAAAAATTATTAACTTTAATTGGTTTCGTTTAAAAGTTGAGAACGAAGCAAATCGATCGCATCTAAATAACTTGGCATTGGTTCATCACCTAACAGACAAGCACTGCGATCCACGCTAATCATATCATCACCCCAAAACACTTGACCGAGAGGAATAGATTTTCCTCGATCTGGGCGCCAATTGCTACTAAAATATTTGAGATTAGCGTCCACCACTGCCCCATCAAAAAGATGACCGATACAAAAATAAACATCCTGTAAAATTAGCGGTACGGAGGGGCGATGTAATTGCCCCCGCGAGTTGGGACTACGGGCTTTATAATGACTACGGGGAAAGAGTCCATAGAGATTTTTTAAAGAAGCAGAAATCAAGGGTTTATCCTTTAAATGGGTGCGTTTTAGGGTTCCAATCGTGATCCGACAATCCACTTCTTCGATAATTTTAGGGGCAAACATCGAGGGAAACCGGACAGGAAAAGGGTAAAGATTCGGATATTCTTGCTGGGGTAAACTATCAGCATCAAGAATAGTTATTCCAGGATCGAGAATAGATTTTACACCCAAAATATCGATAATTTCTCTCAAAGAAATAGCCGAACAAACTCCCTCTAATAAGATAATTTCTGCCCCGGGATTTACCCCCCTCAATCCTCGCAAAACTTGACTTAATACCGGCAGACTAACCGTTACTGGTGGTGGCACAGGATAACCTAAATTAGGTTTAATTAAAATACGTTTAGCTGTGATAGCTGCCGGGGGAGGTTGATAAACAAAATCCGCCATAGCTGAATTTTTTACCCCAGCAGTAATTGAGGATTGGGTAATCATAGAAAAGAAAATAAATTAATGGGAATTGGCCAGATCATTTAGGGAATTTACCTGCTGTAAAGCTTGCCAGATTAGCCCAGAATCGGCCCCAGGAAAATGGCTATTTTCACTAATATAACGCTTCCAGGCCTTAGTTCCGGGCTGACCGGCAAAAAGCTGTAAAAGATGTTTGCTGATCTGGTGTAATTTATAACCTTTACTCACCCATTCATCGATGTAGGGAAGCATTTTTTTGATTACTTCTTCCCGGGTAGGAGGAGTAACCGATTCCCCATAAAAATCTCGATCGACTGTGGCAAATAAATAGGGATTATCGTAGGCTGCCCGACCGATCATAACTGCATCTACTAATTGTAAATGTTGTCTAGCCTGTTCTAAATTAATGATACCGCCATTAATTTCAATAAACAAATGGGGAAACTGATTTTTTAGGCGATAAACATCATCGTAACGTAAGGGGGGGACGGTGCGATTTTCCTTGGGACTTAATCCCTGTAACCAAGCTTTCCGCGCATGGATGGTAAAACGTTGACAACCCGCATCCGCGACAATACGGACAAAATTCGCCATATTTTCGTAACTATCCTGATCATCAATACCAATTCTCTGTTTTACAGTCACGGGAATCGATACAGCTTGATTCATTGCCGATATTCCCCTCGCAACTAATTCCGGGTTAGCCATCAAACAAGCGCCGAAATTGCCCTCTTTTACCCTAGAACTAGGACAACCCACATTGAGATTTACCTCGTCATAACCCATATCTTCGGCTATTTTGGCACATTCTGCCAAAAGATAGGGATTATCACCCCCTAACTGCAAAGCTAGAGGTTTTTCTGCTAGGGAGAACCCCAGCAACTTATAGCGATCGCCGTGTTTAATCGCCATCGTCGTGATCATTTCCGTGTAGAGAAGGGGACGACGGCTAATTTGTCGCAAAAAATAGCGAAAATGGCGATCGGTATAATCCATCATCGGCGCCACACTTAAAATACTGCCCATCTTTCCCTTGATTTTTTCGCTGATCGGGACATTCTCTGGTGAACCCCAGAGAAGAACCAGTCTTCCTGCCAAGATATTTTAAAGCTTTTTGGTAAGTTGACTATCTAATATTACTGGTTAAGTAGTAGTGCAAAATAAATTTCCTAGTGGCTGGTGATTCGGTAGTAGTGATGGCGGTTTAATCCTTTGCTTTGCTGTGCATTGTAGTCATGGATAAAATACCAAAGGGTTCCTCAAGGTGATTCTCCATTTTTTTAGAGAAAGATAGACTCTCTCTCACCAGCCGAGAAATCCTTTGTCGAAAGGTATTATTTAATCTTTCAATAGGATTAGTTTGACCAGTTTCTTTCCCGACCAGTCGATGACGTTATCTATTGGCTAAAAAACCGGTACACTGATAACTGATAATTGACAACTGATCACTGCTTATGCCTCCTCGTTGGCCCCGTCAACCCGATCGCAAAAACGATCCCGCTTTCCGACGTTTAGATGATCGCATGAATTTCGCCGTTCATGTGGCGGCTTTTTTAGCGATTAATTCAGGGTTGTGGTTTTTTCATATCATTAAATTTTCCGATTGGACTTGGTTGAATCTGTTCACGGGAATTTGGGCTATTCTATTGGTGGGACATTTGATTTATATAGCGGCGATCGCTAACTACTCGGTAACACCCCATGGCTAACACAACTCAGGACATCGAAAATCTGGCCGCCCAAATCGGCGACAATATCTACATTGACGTGGCTAAATGGCATCTCTATCTCCGGGAGGCCCATTTACACAGCGTCGTTGCCGAAAAAGTCTTCCCTTTGCTCGAAAACGACAGTTTAAGTGAGAATGCAGTCATGTCTCTGCTGCGGGAGATAAAAGTCACCCTCGGAGGTGGTCATCTGCAAGTTTCTCTAGCGGATTTGTTACCCACCAAATGTCAGGTGGATTTAATCGATTTGCTGGAAGAATACCAAAAAAGTCGCTAAAATTCCCACATAGTATGTCTGATTACTCGCAACTATAGGGTTGGCTGAATAAATCTAAAAACATTGTTCGATAAGTACTGGCCTTTGGAGTGATCCGGGGGGAAATTCCGGGACTTTTCCCCTGAAAATGGCTAAAACCCTACACCCTACACCCCACACCCTACCCCCACCGAAAAACTTTTTCAGCATACCCTAGTTAGAAATAGTCCCCCAGAAGCAAACCATGGAAATAGGTGTTCCCAAAGAGATTAAAGATCAAGAGTTTCGCGTCGGTTTAAGTCCCAGTAGTGTGCGTGTACTCAATGATCGCGGTCATAGGGTATTCGTGGAAACGGCCGCCGGATTGGGTGCTGGATTCAGCGATGAGGATTACCAAAAAGCCGGGGCCAAAATTGTGGAAAAAGCGGCACAAGTTTGGGATAAACCGCTAATTATCAAGGTAAAAGAGCCGCTTAAGGCAGAATACGGCTTTTTAAACAAGGAAGCTCTCCTATTCACCTATTTACACCTAGCGGCCGAGCGCTATTTAACGGAAGCATTAATCGAGTCGGGAACAACTGCGATCGCTTATGAAACGGTCGAGCTTGCTGATGGTCGCTTGCCTCTCTTGACTCCCATGAGTGTTATTGCCGGTCGTCTTTCGGTACAATTTGGGGCCCGCTATCTGGAAAAACAACAGGGAGGTAGGGGAGTTTTACTGGGGGGCTTCCCCGGGGTGAGTCCTGGACAAGTGGTTATCCTTGGCGGGGGTGTGGTGGGTACGGAAGCGGCTAGAATTGCCATCGGTATGGGGGCAAAAGTAACTATTTTAGATATTAACGTCGATCGCTTGGCCTATTTAGAGACTTTATTCGGTTCCAGGGTAGAATTGCTTTATAGTAGCCCGGCACAATTAGAAAATGTGGTTCCTAGGGCTGATTTATTGATTGGGGCAGTGCTAGTCTTAGGAAAACGAGCGCCGACTCTAGTTTCTCGCTCTTTAGTCGCCAAAATGAACCCTGGTTCTGTAATTGTCGATGTGGCAGTAGACCAAGGGGGCTGCGTGGAAACTCTGCGGGCCACTTCCCACAGTCAACCGACTTACTTGGAGTCGGGAGTAGTACATTATGGTGTCCCTAATATGCCAGGAGCAGTACCCTGGACGGCAACTCAAGCTTTAAATAATAGTACCCTACCCTACGTTATTAAATTAGCCGACCATGGAGTAAAAGCCTTGGATCAAGATGTTTCCCTCGCTAAGGGGTTAAATGTCGCCAATCATCGGTTAATTCATCCAGCAGTGCGCGAAGTTTTTCCCGATTTGATTTGAATGTCAAAAAGGTGCGACTGAATTATTTTGGGCTGCTAGGAAAATCAGTCGTATCTATCTTAACAATTAAAACAGGATTAAGATGGTTAATTCACTTGTACTTTAGCTATCTTGTTGGTTATAATCAGGGAATATCATCCCTAGGAAAATATTAAGGTAAAATGGTCAAATTTATCGATTTATTTGCCGGCATTGGAGGCTTTAGAATAGCTTTTGAAAATCTGGGTTGTCAGTGTGTTTTTTCATCGGAGTGGAATAAATTTTCTCGAAAAACCTACGAAGCCAATTTTAACGATAGTCCCGAAGGAGATATTACTTTAATTCCCGCTTTAACAATACCAGATCATGATATATTGACGGCTGGGTTTCCCTGTCAGCCTTTTAGCATAGCTGGAGTAACTAAACACAATGCGTTAGGTACTCGCCATGGATTTGATCATCCCACTCAAGGAACACTTTTTTTCGAGGTTGTCAGAATTATTCGAGAAAAAAGACCGAAAGCATTTATTTTGGAAAATGTCAAAAATTTACAGAGTCATGACAAGGGTAAAACATTTGAAGTGATTAGAAATGCCCTATCAGATGATTTAAATTATCATATTTATTATCAGGTCATAGATGCTCGTTCTCTTGTTCCCCAGAACAGAAAAAGAATTTTTATAGTGGGGTTTGAGAAACCTAGCCGATTTATGTTTCCAGAAATACCAGATATTCATCCTAAAATTAAAGATATTCTTGAAGGGGAAGTTGATAGTAAATATACTTTAACAGATCATCTCTGGGATTACTTACAGAAGTATGCTGATAAACATAAAGAAAAAGGGAATGGTTTCGGTTATGGATTGGTTAATTTAGAGGGAATTGCCAGAACTTTGAGTGCTAGATATTATAAAGATGGTTCCGAAATTTTGATCCCTCAACAGGGAAAAAATCCCCGTCGTCTAACACCAAGAGAATGTGCAAGATTGATGGGATTTCCTGAAAAATTTATTATTCCTGTATCTGATAATCAAGCTTATAAACAGTTTGGTAATGCGGTTGTACCTCCTGTAGTAGAGGCAATAGGAAGGGAGATATTGCTAAGTCTGAATAATCCTATTTTAGATCAGAAAAATTTGCTTGATTCATCTCGCAAAAATGCAATTATCAAACAATTAGAACTTGCCCTAGTTTTTTAGTCCTAAAGATTTATGAGTGATATCTATAGCTTTAATGTTCAGGAAAATGAATTAATCGAGACAATTAAGAATGCTTATTATATGCAACCGGTGATCTCGAAAATAGACGCTATTTTAGCAATTCAAGATGTAGAGATATATCAAAATGCTTTCAATTATCTCTATGAAGTTATTCAAGGCTCAAAAGATGAAGTAGAAAAAATTATTAAACAAAGAAAGCTTCGGGGATTGATTAAAGATGAAAAACAAACTGCCAAAGCTGTGGTAGGAAACATATTTCCCTATGCGGTTATCTATATTTTTCTCAAAAATAAGGAGATCAAGAATATTGATCAACATATTTATATAACTAATAAAAAATCTGCTGTTCGAGGATTTGAAAATATATCCACTATTAAATTGGGTGATGGAGAACAACAAAAACCAGATTGTGATTTGATCATTTATTCTTACCATACTTCTGCAAATATAAGTGATGGTAATAATCAAGAAATACCCTATCCTAAATGTATAATTTTATCGTTAAAAACTTCTTTGCGAGAAAGAGCATCGCAAACCTATAAATGGAAACTTTTGTTAGAAATAGCTAATGAGCATGGTTCTAAAATTAAGGAAAAATACGGCATTAACTATAATGTTCCAGAAATTCCTCTTATCTGTTTTGTTACAGTTAATTTTTACAACGAAATTAACAATCCTCAACAACGAGGAATGTTAAAATTTTTTGATAAAGCATTTTTGGCCAAAAAATTAGATAATGAAAAAGAGACAGATTTAAATAGACAAAAATCCCAAGATTTTATTAGTCCCTTATCAGAATTAGTAGATTTTGTTAGAGACTTTTTTAAACTGTAAAGTCAGGAAAAAATTACACGTTATTTTAGGAGTTATAAACGAGCAGCAAGAGGATTTTACTAGACTTGATTTTTCGGAAAATATCAAAACAGAAACCGAGGCAATCAGAAAAGTTAGAATCGGACAAAACTTTTTTAGAAAGACAATTTTAGCCCTATATAACTATCGTTGCTGTATTACAGGAAATCCCATTCCTCTGTTACTAACAGCTAGTCATATATTACCCTGGAGTCAATTTCCCGAACAGCGTTTAAACCCTCATAATGGCCTGTGCCTAGCTCGTACTCATGATACTGCTTTCGATCGAGGTTTAATTAGTTTCGATGAGGATTTAAGATTAATTATTGGCCATGAGATCGAAAAAAAGGCTCGGGATCAAGGTAGCGAGACGTTAGAACTAAATTTTATCAACTATCGCGGTAAAACTTTAAATGTTCCCGATCGCTTCTCACCGGATTTGGATTTTTTAAACTATCATCGCTATCATATATTTCAGGGCTAAAAATAGGATAAGATAAGTTAAATTCTCAATTGCACTACTTTGTTTATAATTGAGTTTGTCTAAAACACTTTTGCAATTTCAGCTTGTGTATAAAGTTTTATCTAAGGATTCAACATTTCTGACCTATGCGGTTATCTATATTTTTCTCAAAAATAAGGAGATCAAGAATATTGATCAACATATTTATATAACTAATAAAAAATCTGCTATTCGAGGATTTGAAAATATATCTGGACTTCCCCCATACATAAATACTAAAAAATCAACAAAACCCTTACTGCAGGTCGCTTCTCAGAAAAAATTGAAAAGAGGCTACTGAGTACATTTTTCGCTTAAAAATGGCTGTACCGTTGACTATATCTGGAGTAGAGCGATTCCGTAGAGTTGGCTGTATAGTGATCGCTAACCTGATGGTAACAGATAGTGTCATTAATCTCTAGAGTAAGCGATTCCCTCTGTAGCCATGTTTTTGCTGGTTTTCTGCCCTGAAACAAGGTATAACGGTCCAAAGGTCAAATTTGAAAGTTTTTGCCTCAAACCCTATCCGCGTAAAGACTTCAGGATTTTGTGTCCAGTAGTCCATTAGTATTGTGTTGATTTAACTCAGGCTCTGTAAGACTTTTAGCCATAGTTAGTATGTTTATACGGGGGAAGTCGAGGAATATTAAAGATATCTTGTCTTTAATTAGATGGCGCAAAGAAGACGACCCCCTGAACCCAGGCCAAAGATTTACACCTCATCTCGACCTACTCCAGATAACCCAGTATGTCAAGTGTTAGATATTCCTTTAGAATGTAAAATGTAAAGACTGTAGATACATAAGGTTAATTCATGTTTTGGGCCGACAAGATTGCTGCGGATGCACAAGGAAACCAAGTTGTCAACGATTCAAAAACCCCATCTGGAAGAGTTCATGTTGGATCGTTGAGAGGGGTTGTGATCCATGATGTGATTGATCGAGCCTTGAAACATTCTGGTAAATCATCGAAATTCCTCTATGGTGTTGATGATTATGATGCACTTGATACTGTTCCCCATTATCTCGATCGAGAGAAGTTTGCACCTTACTTAGGGTTTCCCCTTTGCAATGTCCCTTCACCGGACAATAGTGCCAGCGATTATGCAAAGTACTTCATGGGGGAGTTTCTAGAGGTTTTCGAGCATTTGGGGGTTAGACCAGAGGTTTACTATTTGCGTGATCTATACCGCTCAGGTCGATTAAATTCCTACATTGATACCTTCCTCAAAAACGCTCATTTGGTCAGAGAAGCCTATCTAGAGGTGAGCAAAGCGCGTCGGCCAGATAACTGGTATCCCTTTCAGATCGCTTGTGAAAATTGCGGCAAGATTGCAACAACGGTGGTGTCAGATTACAACGGGTCAGAAGTTTTCTACACTTGCAAACCTGATGCAACGGATTGGGTTCAAGGTTGTGGTCATTCAGGCTGGGTTTCTCCTTTTAATGGCAATGGTAAATTACCTTGGAAAGTTGAGTGGGTGGCAAAGTGGGATTTATTGGGAATCACCATTGAGCTTGCGGGTAAAGATCACTCCCAGAAAGGAGGATCTAGAGATGTTGCGAATGCAATTTGTCGAAAAGTGCTACGAAAACAGCCACCTTTCCATTCACCCTACGAATTCATTTTGGTCAATGGCACGAAGATGAGTTCATCAAAGGGGGTTGGTTCAAGCGCCAAAGAAATCGCTGAGTTACTTCCTCCTGAGCTACTTCGATTTTTAATGCTACGAACTCAGCCTAAGACGGTTATTAACTTTGCGCCCAATTATGAAACGACAACCAGGCTATTTAGAGACTACGATTCTCTAGCTGATAAGTATCAAGCTTTATCAGCAGATGCCCAGCAAGAATCTGCTTTGCCTGAAGAGTTAATGCCATTGTTTTACTCTCAACTTGATGGAGCAATTAAGCCTTACCATCCTGTTGATCTCAGCACGCTGATTTCTTTACTGCAAGTGCCTCACCTCGATATTCGTCAAGAGATTGAAAAACGTAGTACTCAGCCTTTAAACGAATATGATTGGCAAATTGCCAATCAAAGGATTTCAGTTGCCCAAAAATGGTTGGCGGACTATGCTGACGAAGAAGAGAAATTGGTTCTTTATCTTGACAGGGTTCCTGAGAAAGTTAGGGACTTGACTCAGGAGCAGGTTGCTTATCTCAGACAGCTAACTCATAGCTTGACAGATGTTAAGGTTTGGGAAGCTGACGAATTGCAAACAACTTTATTTGCAACAGCAAAAGAGTTAGAAATGCAGCAACCCCTTGCATTTAAAGCTGTTTATTTATCGTTCTTAGGTAAAGAGCGTGGGCCAAAAGCTGGAGCTTTGCTGTCATATTTAGAGCGTGATTTTGTGATTGATAGAATAAAAAATGTAGTAGGTTTTCTTGAAAAAATGCCAACGATTTCGAGGTAATTATTGATGTTCAACAACTTTAGAGAGTACTTACACCAGTTTGCATTATCAGTTGATATTGTAGATCGAGATATTCTTGTAAGTATTCGTTAAATCCTCTGGCAATACTTACACAAATCTCTTAGTTTACAGTTTGCGGAGGAATTACATCCAACACAAGTGAACAACAAACCAGGAGAGATCAAATAGGCTATTCCAACGAATTACAGATATTATCGGAATAGCCCTCTGATTGTTAACGGTGATTATAATCCTAGAGAAGATTCTTTTTTTCCTATCACTGCATAGAAGGGATCAGCAACCATAATTCCTAACATTTGCAGGAAACTGGGGGTAGTAGCAGGACGAACGATCGCCTGTACTTCCCTAAATCCCGCCACCGATTTAAAATAGGATTTCACTAACGCTACCCGGCCTAAATCGCTATTATCGCGCCAAGCAGCGATCGCTTTTTGATAAAACATTCGATTGGAAAAACTGACCACCACCAGACCATTAGGCTTTAAAATGCGATACAGTTCCGCAAAAATCGCCTCTGGATACTGCAAATACTGCACCGACACCGTGATTAACACCGCATCAAAAGAACTATCCTCTAGGGGCAATTTTGGCTGTGCATTGAGGTCTTGGACAAAATAACTATGCAAGCGGGGATTTTTGGCTAACTCCTCCCCATTCATCCCGTGACCTTCGATATGCTCAAATTCCATCTCCTCCGGTAAATGGGACACCCAGCTGCTCATCAGGTCTAAAATGCGCGTATTCGGCGATAATATCTCTCGGTAGAGAGCGATTAATCGATCGATAAAACCCTCATCCACGTGGGTGACAAAGCGGGGAAAAGCATAAAAATCGCTGTCTTTCGTCGGATCGAGTTTAGTTCTTTCTTCGGGTCGGAGCATTTTTGTCAAGTTAATTTTACTATTCTTAACATACCCCACAGACAGAAAAAAGGGTTAACCGAACTGGTCAACCCCTAGGCTTGGGAACGCGCTGTAAATCTTAGCTTTGAACGACTAGCTTAACGTTAGCGTTTTGCAGACCGCGCTGTTTCACTTCGGATAGGGTTTTGTTCACAGCGTATTTTTGGTTGATCGAGTTGATCAATTCGGTTTGATTGTGTTTTTTGGCTACACCCCAGAGGTCAGCGATTAAATCAAAACTGCCGTCGGTATTGCGGGACCAACCGAGATCATATTCGCCATCGAGAACAGCAACGATGTCAGAGCGAACCCGTTGACCGTTGTAACCACGAACATCAGCTTCGGTTTTCACGCTAATGCCGAGGTCGCGGAGAGAAGCTTTGAGGATTTCGGCATCGGTGATTTTGGTCCGGAGAGTGCTGAAATGAGACATTGGAATTTCCTCTTTGTAGATTAAGAATTAACAACAACAGATTGAGAGTTAAAGAGTGCCGCCAAGCGGCTTTTCGAGGCATTGCTAGTCCCTGAGAACTAGCCTTTCATCCCGTTGGGAGCGGGCGAAAGTCTGTTAGAACTCCAATCGCTGGTACTCAGCGACGGAGGCCGAAGCAGGTCGGGCGCGTTGTCTGGCCCAATCACGCAGGGCAGTTACCTGTTCGGTCATGGTGCGAGATAGGGGCAGAGTCGCCTTAATCGCCGCAATAATGTCTAATTGCGTGAATTCGCGATCTTGGGCGAAGGCCTCATACATGGCGGCAATCAGCGCCTGTTCTATTTCCGCACCGGAAAACCCATCGGATACCTTGGCTAACTGCTCCAAATCGAAGCGAGAAATGTCGGAGCGTCGTTTAGTCAGGTGAATATTAAAGATATCTTGTCTTTCTTCGGAATTGGGCAAATCGACAAAGAAGATTTCATCGAAGCGCCCCTTGCGGAGAAATTCCCCGGGTAGCCGTTCAATCCGGTTAGCTGTGGCCATAACGAAGACGGGCGAGGTTTTTTCCTGCATCCAAGTCAGGAAGGAGCCGAAGATGCGGCTAGAGGTTCCCCCATCGGAATCGGCGGATCCTGTACCACCGGCAAAAGCTTTATCTAATTCATCGATGAAAAGAATGGCCGGAGAGATGGATTCGGCAGTTTTTAAGGCATTACGCAGGTTGGCCTCGGACCGTCCCACCATGGAACCATCGTAAACCCGTCCCATATCTAAGCGCAGGAGCGGTAAACTCCAGAGGCGCGAGGTGGTTTTGGCAATTAAGGACTTACCACAGCCCGGTACTCCTAAAATTAGCATTCCTTTCGGTTGGGGGAGTCCGTAACCTCTGGCTCTTTCTGTAAAGGCGTTCGAGCGCTGTTTTAACCATCTTTTTAATTCTTCCAGACCGCCGACGGCATTGATGGTCTCGTCCTCTTCAATGTATTCTAAAATTCCGTTGCGGCGAATCAGTTGTTTTTTCTCGGAAAGGACGATTTCTACCTCGTCTTCCGTTAATTTGTTGGCTTTTACATAGGCCTTGCGGTAAACTTTTTCGGCTTCATCTTTGGTTAAACCCAAGGCCGCTTTCAGGAGTTTTTCCCGCACCTCTGTGGTGGTACGACGATTTTGATTTTTGCCTAGATGTTGAGAGAGAACCGTATCCAACTCTCCCATGTCCGGCAGAGGAAAATCTAGAACTACCACGTCTTTCTCTAGTTCTATAGGGACTTCTTGCAGGGGAGACATTAAAATAATGATTTTTTCGGTTCCTTTAAAGCTGGCGATCGCATCTCTTAACCAGCGAGTCACCGGAGCAGAAGTGATGAACGGATGCAGGTCTTTAAAGATATAGATACCCCCTTCCCGTTGACGCACTACCCATTCGATCGCCGCTTCTGGCGACACGGTATTATGTTGACTGGTTTGGCGCGGTTGACCCAGTTCGATCATGCCGTGGGTGACAGTCCAGACAAACACCCGTCGATGTTGTGTATTTAGTTGGGCTATTTTGCTGATGGCTTCTTCCGCCCTTTCCTCCTCGGAGGTGACGAGGTAAATCAGGGGATACTGAGCCTTGACGAGAATTCCTAGCTCTTCTTTCATAACATCGACCCTATTTGTGGTAACGGTTTTGACCTTGGGCGGCTGATGGCTGTAGATGCCTTGTTCGGCTACTGAGAGTTTAGCAGGGAACTAAGGCTGCTTCTCCTTCTGTGGTTCCTTGGACCCCAACGGGTTCGGGAACTTCGAGCGGGAACTCGTCGCCCACTATTCCAGGCTGACGTTTGATCGACCTTAGCCGATCTTCTTTCATTACTAAGGCGGCATCACACTCGGGACAGACATGAACCTGATAGGTTTTGCCATAGGCGGCGGCTTCGATTTCTTCTACCTTTTCGGGGTATTTTAGGTAGAAAGCGATCGCTTTTTCCACCAGCCCTGACATCGATTCTTCATCGATCGCGGCTTTGATTTTCAGTTGACGATGGACTCCAGGGGGAAGGTACAGTGTGACTTTTTGCTTGTCTTGCATATCACTAAATTGGTTTACCCGGGTATGTGTCTCTACTATAACCACTGTCTTTCTCTCCTGTCAAGATGGTAAGCTGTTATAACGGCATAATTGTAACATTTCTTTACAATTGTTGGGGAAGTGGGGTGTGGGGTGTGGGGTGTAGGGTGTGGGGTGTAGGGTGTGGGGTGTAGGGTGTGGGGAGAATAAAGCTGCCTTTTGCCTTTTGCCTTTTGCCTTTTGCCTTTTGCCTTTTGCCTTTTGCCTTTTGCCTTTTGCCTTTTGCCTTTTGCCTCCTGTCTCCTGTCTCCTGTCTTTTGCCTCCTGAATTCAGCCAACCCTAATTACTATTGATGCGACTTAAAAAGGCTTGTAAGCGCTCGCTGTGGGGATTATTAAAAAAGGTGTCGGGATCGCCTGCTTCTTCGATGACACCTTGATTAAAGAACAAAACCTTGTTAGAGACTTCCTTAGCGAACTGCATTTCGTGGGTGACGACTACCATAGTCATACCGTCATCGGCCAATTGACGCATGACGTTTAACACTTCCCCGACTAATTCCGGATCTAGGGCCGAAGTGGGTTCATCAAATAAAATCACCTCTGGTTTCATGCAGAGACTGCGAGCGATCGCCACCCGTTGTTTTTGGCCTCCCGATAATTGGTCGGGATAAACATCGGCTTTTGGTGCTAATCCCACCTTTTCCAGATAATGAATTGCCGTATCCTTAGCCTCATTTTCCGAGTGGTGTAACACTTGCTTGGGGGCCAACATCAAGTTTTGTAAAACGGTGAGATGGGGAAAAAGATTAAAGTGTTGAAACACCATACTTACCCGGCTGCGTAAGTTGCGGAGGACCGATTGATTTAACTTCGGGGAAGAGATGTCAATTCCCATCACCTCCAAGCGGCCGCCGTTAATTGTTTCCAAACGATTGAGACAGCGTAAAAAGGTACTTTTGCCGCAGCCAGAGGGACCGATTACCGATACCACATCCCCTTGATAAAGAGTGCCTGTAACTCCTTTAAGTACCTCTAAAGAGCCGTAACTTTTGCGTAAACCTTCACTAACAATCACAGGGGTGGTAGTGGTCATGATGTCCTCTCGTAAAAAATTTTAGATTCTGTATAAAGGTATCCAGATTAGTTTCTGCTAAATTGTATCCTTGACGACATTTTATCAAGAGGAATAATCATAATACTCAAATAGTCTCTCTACATCTGTCTTAGGTGAGGAGTAGGACAAAATCCTTAACTTAATTGAGTAAAAAAATCAAGGAGAAACAATTAAAAAATGATTAAATTTTGGCGAGGGCGGGCGGTGCAGAGAGTCATCTTTGCCTTGTTAGGATTAGTTTTGGCGATCGGATTAACTGTTATTCCCGCTTTTTCTCAGACTCCTCCTAATCCTTTTCGAGTCGCCACAGAAGCGACTTTTCCACCCTTTGAATTTCAACAAGGGGGACAATTAACCGGGTTTGATATCGATTTAATGCGGGCGATTGGCAAGGAAGCCGATCTCAACATTGACTTTAGAAATTTACCCTTTGATGGCATTATTCCGGCTCTACAAGCGAGAACAGTGGAAGCCGCTATTAGTGGCATGACCATCACCGCCGAACGCGCTCAAGCGATTTCTTTTTCTCGACCTTATTTTAGGGCTGGTTTAGCGATCGCTGTTCGGGAAGATAATAAGACGATTAAAAATTTTGAAGACTTAAAAGGCAAAAGAATTGCCGTCCAAATTGGCACAACAGGAGCCTTAGAAGCGGCGAAAATACCGGGGGCAACAGTTAGTCAATTTGACTCGGCGGCTTTAGCTTTGCAGGAATTAATTAATGGTCGAGTTGAGGCGGTAGTTAACGATAAACCCGTGACTTTGTATGCAATTAAACAAGCGGGTTTAAGGGGAGTAAAGGTGGTCGGAGAATTATTAACGGAGGAATTCTACGGCATTGCTTTACCCAAAAATTCCCCCTATCTCCAGTTAATTAATGATGCTCTCGGTCGAGTTATAGAAAGTGGTCAGTACGATGTTATTTTTAGGCAATGGTTTGGAGAAAAACCGCCAGAATTACCCTTAGTTGCCCCAGCTTTAAAGAATTTACAGGAATCGAGGTTTAACTGGGGAGAATTATTCTATAACCTGATTGTGAAAGGGGTTCCCTGGACAATTCTGTTAACAGTTCTGTCTTTTCTGTTCGGGTTAATCGGCGGAACTTTAGTGGCTATTGCCCTGATTTCTCCCTACAAATGGTTAAAAATAATTTGCCGCATCTATGTGGATTTCTTTCGGGGAACACCGATGCTGGTGCAATTATTCTTGATCTATTTTGGTTTGCCCGGGTTGTTCCGAGAAATTGGCTTAAATATCGACTTAGATCGTTTACCGGCGGCCCTATTTGCCCTAAGTTTAAATGTAGCGGCCTATTTAGCTGAAATTATGCGCGGCGGTATTCAATCGATCGATAATGGTCAATGGGAAGCTTGTTCTAGTTTAGGGATGTCCCCAGTGCAAACCATGCACGAGGTGATTTTTCCCCAAGCTTTTCGCCGGATGTTGCCGCCCTTGGGGAATGAATTTATCACCCTAATTAAAGATACCAGTTTAGCGGCAGTAATCGGTTTTGAAGAATTATTCCGGCAAGGTCAATTAATGGTGGCCACTACCTATAAAGCTTTCGAGATTTATATCGCTGTTGCTGTAGTTTATTTGGTTTTAACTACCCTTTCCTCTGTGGTATTTAAGCGCTTAGAGATTTATATGGATCCCCTACATAAATCTAAACAGGAACAGAAAGCTTAGACGCAACAGATGGGAACTGATAAGTAATAGGGCAAAATTAATTTCTTGGTTAGGATAGGCAAGAGGCAAGAGGTAGTTAGATAGGGTTTGCTGAATAAATGTGAAATATAGACGAGGTAAGTTGATAATTTTTAACGCCTACCTACTTAACATTGCACCGGAGAAAGGAGAAGGGAACTTTTTTGACTTATCTCCGTGGCATATTTGCCCCTTTAATCGTGTCGCGGATGACGATTTTTTGCTCTTTGGAATAACCGGCAAAAGAACGAGTAGCAAGTAACTCGATTTCTACCCCCGTACCCGATCGCAAGGATTCCACAGGTAAGGGTAATTGACCGATATCCAGAATAAATTGATTGCCCTCCTGTCGGATTAAATTAGCAGGCATATCTCCTTCATAGCGAGTGACAAAATCAGTTCTGGGACTGGTTTGCAGGTCGTCTGCTTGCCAACGAGTGACGCGATAACGCAGTTTAAATTTAGTGCCAATTAAATTCGATTGGGAAGCTTTATCTTCGAGAAAAAGCCTTAAATCAGTACCATTTCCTGTAATACCTTTTGCTTCTAATTGGGTGACATCTCGTTCAAAAACAGCATTATAAACGACAAATTCCGTAACATTATTGCGTTTTTGAGTGGTTCCCTCAATCCACAATTCACTGGGGACAGTTACCTTCATTTCCTTTTGATCATCGAGGGTTAAAGTAAAACGCTGATTAGCAAACCGGTTAAACTCTTGGGGGGCATTCCAAATTAAAATAAAAGAACGTTCCGATCGATCTAATAAAATCCGATATTGATCATCGATCAGGGAACCGGGAGAAAATAAAGACATTGCCCCAGTGCGAGTTTCCCAACTATTTTTAGATAGAATATAACCCCGTTCTTTTAACTCCGAAAGGGGAACAGTTGCGCTCGGTTGATCGGCAGTTAAAGGGCGATCAATTTGAATTAAAGTTAACTGTCCTAAACGTCCCTCGCGACCGTTACGACCACTATTACCCGTCGCCCCATCCAGACCGTCCTGACAGCTAAATTCTCTGGTGGTACAGCTATAATTGGCATCACCCGGCCTACCGCTACAGGTTTGAATTGTCCAGAAAGGTTGGGAACAGCGACAACCCTTGCCCCCTTGGCCTCCCTGACCCCCAAAACCCCCAGCGCCTCCGGCAGCATTGACCGTTACTTGTCTTAAAAAATCTAAATTAGTGGCATAGAGGGTTAAAGCGCCGCCATTGCCCCCATCACCACCATTACCCCCATTGCCACCGTTGCCACCACCGGCCGCCTGGAGATTTCGTGTGACGTTGCTAGGTTGACCGCTACAGTTGCCATCGCTGCCGTTGCCGCCATTTTCACCATCGATTCCTTTTTGTCCTGAAATATCGAGTTTTAGGGGAGAACCATCGAGAAAAAGGGTTAAACTGTCACTATTTTTGCCTTGGCTGCCGATCTTGCCAGCTTTTCCGCTTTGGCCCTGTTTACCGAAAGTCTGTACATCGGAACCTTGGGCTAACCAAGAACAGCGATCGCCAGTCACCGTGGTGGGCATTAGGTAAGGTAAAGGAAGAAAAAAGGTGAATATTAATGATTTAGCCCAAAAATTCATGATTTTAGCGAATTTATCCGCAAAGACTCCGATCAATTCCCTCTTGATGACTTTTAGATCTAGATTTTTGTTTCCCCTCTATCAATAAGGTGCGCTATCATCCTACACTTACTTTGAGAAGGAAACAGCCAATCGCGAGGGTTACGCGCGTGAAAAAAGTATTAGCTATTATTTTGGGTGGCGGGGCCGGAACTCGCCTTTATCCGTTAACGAAACTGCGGGCAAAACCTGCCGTCCCCCTAGCGGGAAAATATCGCTTAATCGATATTCCCGTCAGCAATTGTATTAACTCCCAGATTGACAAAATCTATGTGTTGACGCAATTTAATTCCGCTTCCCTCAATCGTCACCTCAATCGTACCTATAATTTTACGGGTTTTAGCGATGGTTTCGTGGAAGTTTTGGCGGCTCAACAAACCATGGAGAATCCTCAATGGTTCCAAGGCACGGCCGACGCAGTACGACAATATATCTGGACGATGAAGGATTGGGATATCGATGAATATCTAATTCTCTCGGGAGATCATCTCTATCGCATGGACTACAGCAAGTTCATCGAACGCCATCGGGAAACTAACGCCGATATCACTTTATCGGTGGTTCCCATCGATGAACGTCGGGCCTCCGCTTTTGGGGTGATGAAAATTAATGATTCGGGGCGAATTGTCGATTTTTATGAGAAACCCAAAGGGCCAGAATTGGAAAGAATGCGGGTAGATACGACGATTTTAGGCTTAAGTCCCGACCAAGCCCGTCAAAGTCCCTACATCGCTTCCATGGGAATTTATGTCTTTAAAAAGAATGTTTTAATCGATCTGCTCGATGCCAATAAAGAACAGACCGATTTCGGCAAGGAAATTATTCCCTCGGCGGCTAAAGACTACAATCTTCAGGCTTATTTATTTAAGGGTTACTGGGAAGATATCGGGACGATTGAGGCCTTTTATGAGTCTAATCTCGCCTTGACCCAACAACCAAATCCCGCCTTTAGTTTCTACGACGAAAAAGCCCCCATCTATACCCGTTCTCGCTATCTGCCACCCACAAAAATGCTCAATTGTACGGTGACAGAATCGATGATTTCTGAAGGTTGTATTCTCAAAGAATCTCGCATCCATCACTCGATTTTAGGTATTCGTAGTCGAGTCGGCAAAGACTGCACGATCGAGGATACAATGCTGATGGGAGCCGACTTTTATGAGTCTTTCCCCGAACGGGAAAGTCTGATCGGAAATGCCAAAATTCCCGTGGGTATCGGTCCTGGTTCCACTATTCGTCGGGCAATTGTGGACAAAAATGCTCGCATTGGTTCCAATGTTTTAATTGTTAACAAAGATCGTGTGGAAGAAGCTAATCGCGAAGATTTAGGTTTCTATGTTCGCAGCGGCATCGTGGTTATTTTCAAAAATGCCACTATTCCCGACGGCACGGTAATTTAATCTATCAGTTATCAGTTATCAGTTATCAGTTATCAGTTATCAGCTTTTATTTATCCGATTAATTAGCCATTTTTCTAGTTATTATCGCTTGGATATAGCCGCAGGCTGATGGCTTCAGCTAATTACCTAGACAATTCCCTTGAAACCATAAGTAGCTGGTTATAATTAAATTAAAAATGGATTTTAGGTTCGATCCCCCCTGCCCCCCTTAATAAGGGGGGTGCCGATCCCCCCTTAGTCCCCCCTTTAATCCCCCCTTAATAAGGGGGGCATCTGAAAGTTTTTAATACCTACCTACTTATCCTTTCCTAGAAGTGATAGCAAAATCTCCCGAGCAGCTCTTCTGAAAATCAGAAAAATTTCTATATTTTTGCATCCGATTTTAAGTTTATCAATTAACCTTAAATTAAAGCCCTAGGGCTTAGATAGAAGCTATTCAAAGGATATTTATGAAAGCCAAAATCGCGATCGCTTGTCAGGGAGGCGGCAGTCAAACTGCTTTTACTGCCGGTGCATTAAAAGCATTATTTGACAATAAAGTGCAAGATTACTTTAATATTGTCAGTCTCAGTGGTACTTCTGGCGGTGCTATCTGTGCCTTTTTCACCTGGTATGCTCTCAAAAAAGGTGATAGCGTCGTTTGGAAAAGAATGATTGATTTTTGGGAAGATAATAGCGCTCGAACTCCCCAAGAACAACTATTTAATGACTCAGCTATTAAAGCTCTAGAATTGGCCAGCAAAGGATTAATTCCCCAGTATAATCTCAGTCCTTCCTCTCCGATTACTAAAACCTTATTTTCTATAGCTACCTACGGTTTACGCAGTCGCTTTACCAACTTTGATCAGTTACTAAGAGCGCATATTGACTTTTCGGAATTAGCCACTTGGGGAGCTAAACCAGAACCCCCAGTTTTATTAATTGGGGCCTGTAATATCCTGACAGGAAAATTAAGTAAATTTAACTCGCGCCAGGAAGCAGTTAAAATTGAACATATCCTAGCTTCTGCTTGTGTTCCTAACATTTTTCCTGCTGTCACCATTGAAACTATGGCCTACTGGGATGGACTATTTTCCGATAATCCCCCCATCCGTTCTTTAATTCGCCGTGAATTTGTTGGAATCGAAAATATTCCCGATGAAATTTGGGTAATTAAAATTAATCCCACCTCTAGAGACAAGATCCCCGTGCAATCCGATGATATTGCTGATCGCCGTAATGAATTAGAAGGCAATGTTTCCCTATTTCAAGGTCTCGATCAGATTGAGTTGATCAATCAATTATTTCTTAAAGGAGCATTTAAAGAGGAATACTTGCGCGAGATCGGATTAACAGAACCATTTAAAATTCCTAAATCTTTCCCAGAAGATCCCGATCAAGATTACCATATCCCGATGATCGAAATGTCTGCGGAATTAGCCAATAGTCTCAACTATGAAAGTAAACTTGATCGCTCTCCTGCCAATATCCAGCGTCTGATCGCTGACGGCGAAAAACAGGGAAAACAATTTCTAGAACATCGACTAAAAGCTATGGGTTTAGGATAATTTTTGAGGTTTCAAAAACGGCAAAAATAAGGATTAAATAGCATGAAATCTGTCAATAGACTATTTAATTGATTATTATTCATTCTTAATTCTCCTGACTACTGAATACTGGCTACTGACTCCTAACCCTAACAACAATTTTTGATTTTTACAAGAGGTCTAATGATCACTGATTTTCATTGACTAATACCCGTCCAGATAGATCGTAAATCATAACATCCCATTGCCCATTTTTTGCCGCTTCAAAAGCCACTTTAGAACCATCGGCACTGATGATCGGATTGCGTACTTCCGCGAGCAGATCGGGAGCAATTTCCCTTCTCTGTTGAGTTTGTCGATCATACAGATAAATAGCCGTTTTTCCCTGACGACTAGCAGTAAAAACGATATAACGACCATCTTCACTAATGGAAGGACTAGAAGCGATCTGATCGAGAGAATTTAGTCCGGGTAAAGACAATAAACGACGATCGATGGCATCAAAAAGATAGATAGCTTGGGAACCATTGCGATCGGAAGCAAAAACGAGATAGCGAGAGGCAAGATAGGGAGTTAATTCACTAGCAGCACTATTTAAACTTCTCCCCCCTCGATCGAAAGGAAAAGACAATAAACTGGGATAACCCGCACATCCAGTTAACAAACTAATTACAGCAACAAGACTAATAAAAAAATAACGTTTCACGGTTTGGGACTTTCAACGGGACTGCCATCGGCAATATCTAACTCGATATTCGGACCGCGATCGAGAACCTCCACATCCCATTGTCCCCGACGAGCGGACTCAAAGACAAGATAACGACCATCGGGACTAAGACGGGGATTTCGCAACCAACCGCGATAATTTTGACTCAATAACTCAGAACGATCGGTAATGCGATCATATAAAGCGATGACGGGACGACCTTCAATAATCACCACATAAGCCAGATAACGCCCCGTTTGGCTTAAACTAGGGCTATCGGTAATTTCTTGACCCGTATATAATCCCCCTAGGGTCTGGTATTGTTTTGTCTGCAAATCATACAGCAGTATCTGATTACTACCGCGACGATTAGACAGCAAAGCCAGCCAACGACCATCACCACTCAGGGCAGGTTTTTCGTCATTATAGCGACTATTGAGGGTTCCTGTAGATAAACCGGGGTTATTGAGATTACAACCGCCTATAACCCCTAAAAACAAGCAGATAAACAGGAAAAAGGGAGCTTTGGTCATCGGACCTACTCCTTAATAATCAAACCTAGTCGGATGATCATTACTCGACTCCCGTTCACTATTATCCGGTCTCTGCCAATCTTCTCGATCGCCGGTATCGCTAGAATCGATCGGTTGATAATCGACGTATTCCCCTTTAAATGGCGGATCATCCTCAATTATTGGGCGAGGACGACGTTTTTGGCTAGTGCGGGGTGGTTTACTGCTCGTCTCTTCACTAGGGGGACGACGACGGGGACGGGAACTGGTTTCTTCCCAATCATCACCGCTACGGCGCTGATCATAAACATCTCGATCGCTAGTGGGGGAACTATTGCGGGGACGACGATTAGCGGTTTTGCGACTGCTAGTATCGGCCGGCCGACGGGTGCGGGTGCTGCGGGGTTCCTCGTCCTGATAACTAGAAGTGCGGGAAGAGCGGGGATCATCGTAACCGCGTAAACGGGGATTATCTTCGTAACGTTCCTCCGGTTCGTAGGTGTCGAGGGGTTCCAATTCGGCCCGATATTCCCGACTCACAGGACGTTCATCCACAAAAGACGTGCCGCGGCGGGCCTGTTCTGTGGTTAAACCCCTTAATTTTACCGTCTCGAAGGCAAAAAACACCGCTGCCCCAGTCAGCAGAAATTGTCCGAATTGCAAAATTGGATCCAGTCGCCACCCTTGAAAAAGTAGAATTAAACCGCACAGTAAACCAACGGCGGCAAAAAATATATCATGATCGCGGGAAAGTTCCGGCCGCACCGAGCGCAGGAAGTATAACCCGGCTCCGGCCACTGCCAGAAAAATTCCTAAGATACTGGCCGAATTCAGCCCAAAATTGACCATCTTTATCTCCCTTCTCGGTGCTTAAATTTAAGAATCGAGTCTTTATCTCTAGCCCTCAGCTTTCAGAAGCAATCCTGCTGTTTTTAACTCTAGGCATCGAGCTATATTCTAACCCCAAAGTCCAGCAATATATTAACCACCCTCGTTCACACAACTATTGTTAGGGGAGTGCGGAGATTTTATCAGTGATCAGTAAACAGTAAACAGTAATCAGTGAACTGAAAACTCACATCTGATAACTGATCACTGATAACTGAAAAGGCTGAGATTTTAACAAAATCTTTAGAAGTTACCCATTGACAGGATTGACTAAATGTGATAGATGGGTTTCGGGCATTTTAACGTGATTTCTTGATCACTTTTCAGCGATCGCTATCCTTGGGAAGTTAATCGCCGCAAGTCTGAAAGGAGGGATTTTCCTTGATGCACATCATGGTTAATTTGTCAAGTACCTAAGTCCTAATCTTAATAAGATTCAGACAGAAATTTTTCTGTCATATCATAAAATTAACTTAACCCAGCCAAGGGGGAATTAGCATAGAATATGATCATAATTCAGGCTGAACATATAGTCTGTTTGTATTCATAGTCCATTCAATCCATAGAATAAGGTGTGAGGATTGACCCATGTCAAAACTATTCAAGAATATAGCAAAGGTAACTCCTTTAGTATTAGGTGCTTCCGTGGCAGCTGCTGGCAGCGCAGTGGCTCAAACTATGTCGGGGACACCTCAACTGAAAATTGATCCGGCTGCGCAGCAGCAACTCGATCGTATTCAGAGTGCCCAAAATAGTCAGCAGATTAATACGAGTGTCTATCAAGGTTCCATGTCCCAGGTGACTAGCGTTAACCAACTGCGGGACGTATCTCCCACCGCTTGGGCCTACGAGGCATTAAGAAGTCTTGTGGAACGTTACGGTTGTATCGTTGGTTATCCTGACCGTACCTTCCGTGGTGATCGCGCTACCACTCGTTGGGAATTTGCCGCTGGTTTAAACGCTTGTTTGAACGTCATGGAACGTTTAATTCAAGATGGTGTGGGTGTACTCAGGGAAGATATTGATAAATTAAAACGTCTTGTTCAAGAATTTGAAAGCGAACTAGCGGCTTTAGGGGCCAGAGTAGATAACCTCGAACAGCGCGTTTCTTTCTTGGAAAATAATCAATTTTCTACCACCACCAAACTCAGAGGTGAGGTAATCTTCAGTGTCGCCGATAGCTTCGGTGGTCAGGCTCTCCTTAGAAATACCGACGGTACGGTGACTAGAGGCACCAATCAAGATCAGACCCAAACAGTATTTAATAACCGGGTTCGTCTCAACTTTGAAACCAGCTTCACCGGTAAAGATTTGTTAAGAACCCGTTTACAAGCGGGTAACTTTAACAACACTTTCAACCAAAGTGGTCCGACGAGAACCAACATGACCCGTCTAGCATACGATAATGGCCAGAACAACGATGTCACCATCGATGACTTGTTCTACCGCGCTCCCATCGATACTCCCTTCGGTAAAATCACCATTTGGGTTGGTGCTAACGAGTTAAACCTAGATGACGTTTTCATCACTACTAACCCCTTCCTCGCCGATAGCGGTACAGGTGCTTTATCTCGCGGTCAACGCTACAATAACATCGTCTTCCGCGGTCCCGATGGTGTTGGTGCGGCGGTCAGATTTAATGTCGGGGATGTTTTCCAAGTCACAGGAACCTACCTAGCTAGTGGTGGGACTGATGGAGCCAGCAATCCTAACCCCGGTAGCGGTTTATTTAACGGTTCCTACAGTGCGGGTGCTCAGGTTGGTTTCTCCTTCATCAAATTTGCCGATATTAACTTCGTCTATGTTCGCAGTTATCAAACTGCGGCTAGTATGAGTTCTGGTTTATTCGGTAACGTCAGCAGCCCTCTGACGGAGCGTCCCTTCGGTAACGTTGCTACAGTAGCCGACCGTTTCGGTCTTCAAGCGAGCGCCCAGGTTATCCCTGGAGTCTTAAATCTAGGGGCATGGGGGGGTTATGCTAATGCCTCGGCCACGGGAGTTAATGATGCGATCGGAGACGATAACACTGGTATCTGGTCTTGGAACCTTAATCTTTCTGTCCTCGATCTCTTTGCCGAAGGTGCAGCCCTGTCCATCGGTGGTGGTCAAGTACCCCGTTCCGATAAAGAAAGCAGCACCGCTTACATGGTAGAAGCCCAGTATAAGTTCCCAGTCACCAAAAACATCCTGATTACCCCCGGTGCCTATGCGGTCTTCAACGCTAACAACGAAGGTAACTCCATTTTGGTCGGTGTCATCCGGACAACTTTCCGTTTCTAAGCTGAGTTGACGGACTTGAAAAAACGGTGGGATTTGTAGATCTCACCGTTTTTTTACTTTTAACTTTTCACTGGATATAGCCATTTATGAGAAGATGATCGGAGCGTCCCAAACGCTGCTATATTTACTTCGCCTATTTAGTTGCTTATCTATGCACTCTCTGTCTTTCCCCCGTCGCACTAAAATTGTGGCCACAATTGGCCCGGCCTCGCAAAATAAGGAAACATTACGTCAGATGATCAAGGCGGGGGCGACGACATTTAGATTAAACTTTTCCCATGGCGATCACGATTACCATCGTCACAGCATTAACTTGATCCGTCAGTTAGCCTTTGAACTCAATCAACCGATTGGCATCCTTCAGGATCTACAGGGACCAAAAATTCGTTTAGGTAAATTTGCCTGTGGGTCGATTACCCTGAAACCGGGGGAACCCTTTATCCTTACTTCTAGGGATGTGGAATGTAATCAGGACATAAGTTCCATTAGCTATCCCTCGCTGGCCCAAGAAGTGCCAGAAGGTTCGAGAATTCTCCTCGATGATGGTAAAGTCGAAATGCGGGTGGAATCAGTGGATCGCCTGAAAGGCGACCTGTCCTGTCGCGTGGTGGTTGGGGGTGTCTTATCCAGTAATAAAGGGGTAAATTTTCCCAACGTCTATCTGTCGGTGAAAGCTTTAACCGATAAAGACAAAAAGGATTTAATGTTCGGACTGCTGTGGGATGTGGATTGGATCGCCCTTAGTTTTGTGCGTAATCCCCAAGATATCCTCGAAATTAAAGAATTAATCGCCAGTGCGGGGAAATCTATCCCCGTGATCGCTAAAATTGAAAAACACGAAGCGATCGAGGAAATGGAGGCAATTTTATCCCTCTGTGATGGTGTGATGGTGGCTAGGGGAGATTTAGGAGTAGAATTACCAGCCGAAGACGTGCCAATCCTGCAAAAACGCCTGATTAATACTGCTAATCAGCTAGGCATCCCGATTATTACCGCCACTCAAATGCTTGACAGTATGGCCAGTAATCCTCGTCCCACCCGCGCCGAGGTTTCTGACGTGGCTAATGCGATTTTAGATGGCACTGATGCGGTCATGCTTTCCAATGAAACGGCTGTGGGTCATTATCCCATCGAAGCAGTGGCAACCATGGCCCGCATTGCCGAAAGGATCGAACGGGAACAGATCAATAGTGCCGCTCGCTCTAACAATAAACAATCGATTCCTAACGCTATTTCCTCGGCAGTTAGTCAAATTGCCGAACAATTGGGGGCAGCGGCAATTATTACCCTGACAAAAACCGGCTCTACTGCCCGTAATGTCTCCAGATTTCGCCCCAAAACCCCGATTTTAGCCGTTACCCCCCATCGGGAAGTGGCACAGCAGTTACAGTTAGTTTGGGGGGTAAAACCGATGTTATTGCTCGATTTACCCTCCACTAGCCAAACTTTTCAAGTGGCGATGAATCTTGCCCAGGAAAATAACCTCCTCGCGGATGGTGATTTAGTGGTGATGACGGCGGGAACTCTGCAAGGGGTGGCCGGTTCCACGGATTTAATTAAGGTGGAAGTGGTAAAATCCCTTTTGGGCAAGGGTACGGGTATCGGCCAGGGTGTGGCCAGTGGCCGGGCGCGAGTGGCCCATAATGCCCGAGAAGTGGGTAGTTTTAGTAGTGGGGAGATTTTAGTCGTTCCCACCACCAGCGCCGAATATGTGGATATGATGCGGAAAGCTGGCGGAATTATCACCGAAGATACCGCGATGAATAATCACGCCGCTACTATCGGTTTAAAATTGGGTATTCCTGTGATTGTCGGGGTTAAAGATGCCACGAAAATTATCCGCGAAGGGGTGATCATTAGTCTCGATGCTCAACGGGGTTTAATTTATTCTGGTATTGGCAAGGGTGCGGCAACTATGAAAAACTGAGTCAGTCATCAGTATTCTCCGAGTCAGGAGTCAGGAGTCAGGAGACGCGAGACAGGAGACAGGTTTTATTTATTCTCCCCATCCCCCCACACCCCACACCCCACACCCCACACCCTACACCCCACACCCATTTTCACTTGTCTATGAGCGATTCTTACTCTGCTGCCGTCGATAATCCGGCCTATACCGTTGAACAAGCGATCGCTAATATCCAGCAAAGAGAAGACCTAGGCGCGCGTTATTATGCTGCTTGGTGGTTGGGTAGATTTCGTGTTCGTCAACCGGAGGCGATTTCGGCCTTAATTGCCGCTTTAGAGGACGAAAGCGATCGCACTCCCGATGGCGGTTATCCCCTGCGACGCAATGCTGCCAGCGCTTTAGGGAAATTAGATGATCTCAGTTGTGTTCCCGCTTTGATTGCCTGTCTCGACTGTGAAGATTATTATGTGCGCGAATCGGCTGCCCAGGCATTGGAAATGCTTCAGGATCGAAGCGCGATCGCACCTTTAAAGAAACTATTAGAGGGTGGCATCGAAGGGGCTGTTTTAGTGGCGGGAAAACCCCATTTATTCCAACCCTACGAAGCGATTATCGAAGCCTTGGGAACCCTGCAAGCGACGGAAGCGATTCCCCTCATCGAACCATTTTTAAGGCATTTCGTCGAAAAAGTGCGTTATGCGGCTGCCCGCGCCCTCTATCAACTCACGGCTAACCCCCACTATGGCGATATTCTGATTAAGGCCTTGCAAGGGGAAGAATTACAGCTGCGTCGTTCTGCTTTAATGGATTTAGGTGCTACGGGTTATCTGCCAGCCGCACCTGCGATCGCTAATACTTTGGCGGAAAATAGTCTGAAACTGGTTGCTCTCAAGGAACTTTTAGAAAACCATCTAAAAACCAATTCTAGCGGCGAAAATATCTCCGAAATTCTCACTTTAATGGATAGTTTATTGTAGTTAATAATTGCTTATTTTTGATTTAAATTAAAACCGATAGAATCCAGAGGTTTTTATGCTAATTCAAACTGATTATGTCGGCTGGCTGAACGAGACAATCACTCTGTTAAGACAAAAAAACTTTGATCAAGTTGACTGGGAAAACTTGATCGAGGAGATAGAAAGTTTGGGCAGAAGTCAAAAACGTGAACTCCGCAACCGGTTAACCACCATCTTAGAACACTGCCTCAAACTTTGCTATACTGATTACGTTGAGGATTATCGAGGTTGGCAAGAAACTATTAGGCGCAGTCAACGGGAACTAGAAGAACTTTTGAGGGATTCTCCTAGTTTAAAACCCTACTGGAATCAAGTATTTTTAGATTGCTATGCCACGGCTTTAAAAAGCTTGCGAGATAACCCCGATTATCAATCTTTTAACTTTCCCGATGATTGTCCTTTTTCCCAAGAAATTAGTCAGATTTTACAGAAAAAAGTTTGGCGATAAAATTATCTTTAAAAGTTTCTTGGTGGGGTTAGGAGATAGGAGTTAGGAGTCAGTAGCCGGTCGTCAGGAGACAGGAGACAGGAGATTATTTTATTTATTCTCCCCACTTCCCCACTTCCCCACACCCCACACCCCACTTCCCCACACCCCAACCCCCAACTCCTCATCCCCTCCACTGATAACCAATGCTTCCCACCGTTGAGACTTTAATTATCGCCGTCGAAAAAGCCGACTCAGCTAATGAGTTACTAACCGCCGTGGAAAACTTAGCCGCCGCCAAAAGTGAAGCGGCAATACCCACCCTCACCGATGTGCTGAGATATAACAACCCCGGCGCCTCCGTGGCAGCCGTGGATGGTTTAATCGCCATCGGCAAAGCGGCGGTTCCCTATTTACTAGCCAACCTAGACGGTTATAATTATGGGGCGAGAGCTTGGGCAACCCGCGCCCTAGCAGGAATTGGCGATGTGCGAGGATTGGACTTATTACTTGAGGCGGCGGTGAGTGATTTTTCCTTTAGTGTGCGGCGAGGGGCGGCTAGGGGCTTAGGAAATATAATTTGGTCTGATTTGGAGAAAAGTCGGGTTTCTGAGGCTCAGAAGGCTGTTTTTGCGGCACTGGAGAAACTTTTGCAAGGGGATCCAGAGTGGGTGGTTAGATATGCGGCGATCGTCGGATTGGAGGGATTAGGAACTGCGGCGGCGGCATTTCGCAGGGCGATTCGGGAACTTTTAGCACAGATTGGGGAGACAGAAGCGGAAATAGTGGTAAGATTGCGTGCCGATCAAGCTCTGGAACACTTACAATAAGCCTAAGTCACAAAGTAGAAAAACTCATTTCTCTACAGGGAGAAACAATTACACTAACATTCTATGAAATATTGGCAGGAAATTTTAGCGATCGCTCAACGAATTTTAGTAGAATTAATCCGGCGCGGGCGTAGCTTAATCCTCTGGGGCATTTTCCCGATCCTTGTCCTGCTCTTAAATGGCTATATTATGGCAGAAAAAGGCAAAATTGAGCTTGCTGAGGCAATGGCTCTGGCTACTCCTCCCACCCTCGTCGGGGCGGCACTTTTCTTTAGTTGTTTGGGGGGAACCGTGGCGACGGTAGTAGCAGAAAGGGAACAACAAACGATTAAACGGTTATTTTTATCGCCTTTAAGCGGTGTTTCCTATTTTATCGGCATTTTTCTCGCCCATTGTGTGATTGCTGCCTGTCAGACAGTTTTAGTTTATTCTATTGCTAAACAGTATGGAGCCACTTTTAAAGGCTCAATTCCTCTAGAATTATTAATTATTTTCCTTAGTATCACCGCCTATGTGGGTTTAGGATTTATCCTCGGTACTCAACTGGCGAAAAGAACAGAAGATGTTAATGCTTTGGTGGGAACTTTTGGGGTTCCTTTATTAATTTTAGGAGGCGTTTTTCTTCCGACTGCTTTATTCCCCGACAATATTCTATCTCTGGCTAAATATAACCCGATCTACCACATGAATGAAGCTTTAATTGCTGTTTGGGCAAAGGGCGAAAATCTCCAAGATATTAGCTCTCATTTTCGCTTTCTCTGTCTTTTTGCTCTAGCTATGGTAGCAGGTGGTTGGCTTACCTATCGACAAATGTTAAACCTTGAACGCCGATTGTAAATCAGTTATCAGTGATCAGTGATCAGTGATCAGTTATCAGTTAGAAAAGGCAAGAGTATTTATTGATTTGTCTTCCCATATCTTACACTCCCTAATCCTGCTTCCTGACTTCTGACTATCCTTATTACTTTATTAAAAATGCTGACTATTAGTAATGTCAAAAAAAATTACGGAAGACGCTTAGTATTAGATCAATTAAACTTTCATATTGAAGCGGGGGAAATTTACGGTTTACTTGGTCCAAATGGTGCGGGAAAAACCACCACTATTAACTTAATTTGTAATTTATTAAAACCCTCATCGGGAGAAATTACCTTTAATTATTTGCCAATTTCGAGAGTTACTAAAGAATTAATTGGGGTTGCCCCACAAGAAAATTTATTGTACAAATCCCTTACTTGTGAGGAAAATCTCAACTTTTTTGCTCAGATTTATGGACTCGATCGCCCCCAGCGTCGTCATCGGATTAAAAGCAGTTTATCCGCAGTAAATTTGCTCGATCGCGCCCGTAGTCCGGTGGAAACTTTAAGCGGTGGAATGCAGCGCCGGATGAATATTGCTGTGGCTATTGTTCATCAGCCAAAATTATTAATTCTCGATGAACCAACTACTGGTTTAGACATCGAATCTCGCTATGAAATTTGGGATTTAATCGGAGAATTACGGCGACAGGGAATGACAATTTTATTAACTACCCATCTCCTCGATGAAGCACAGCGTCTCTGTCAACGTATCGGCATTTTAAAACAAGGTCGTATTATTGCCGAAGGTAATTTAAATCAGCTGCGTCAGCATATTCCTGCTAAGGAAATTATTATCATGGATACCCAGGATCAAGAAGCGGCAATTAATCGAGGGAAACAATTAGGATTTACTCCCAAATTTTACGGTAAAGATTTAGCTTTTTGGTTAGATGAACATCTAGAATTAAGCGAGATTATTCAGGCATTCGATGGCATTAATATTGATTCTCTCGCCCGTCAGACGGTACAGTTAGAACATATTTATATGGAAATTATGAATCAATTTTAACACCGTTTTTGAGAATTCAGGTTGATGATCAGCATTTTTTCGGAATTTAGCTCAATTAAGCTAAATCACCGTTTTTTTACCGTCATGATCATCTATAATTTTTGGATAGGTTCTATTAATTGGAGACAAAATCAATGATGAAATTAACCTCTATCACTGGGTTATTGGGTCTATCGGCGGTATTATTAAGCTTACATCTACCGGCAGCGGCGCAAAATTGTCGGCCACTTTCTTTATTAGGGGGTGAAGGTAGTGAAGTTACCAAAAGCGTCTCACAACCCACTGTTCCAGGGCCTTTCGGTGTCACGATAACTCGTAATAATTGGAATACCGATTGGGCAGTTCCGGGGGGGAGACGTTTTCAGAGGTTTATCGTTACGGTTTCTGTCCCCCGGGCTGCCTCCTTCGATATCCGGCTGTTTCTCAAGTATAGCGATCAAACTAACGAGGAATTTTTTAATACTAATGGAGTACGAATCGAACCCGATAAACCCTTAACAATTACTGCCACAGTCCGGGCAAATGATCAACCTTTTCTAGTCAATCTTTTTGTCAATGGTATTCAGCACATCGGTAATACCTACACCGCTTCTGTTGTCGGTTGTGAACGATAAAATATATAGGATGTGCTGAAAAAGTTTTTTCTGGGGGCAGGGTGTGGGGTTTTAAGCTAAGAGGCATTTTAATCGCCTATCCGATTAGCTCAATCTCTCCCAATCCCTTTACTGTTGCCTCTTGTTTCATCTCAACAGGCAATTTATACTAAATCCAGTTATTAAAGACTGATTATCTATTCCTCCTTTTGCCTCTTGCCTCTTGCCTATCCTCATAAGTAGCCTATACTCAACGGATTTAGTATTAAATGCACGGGCAGCCCCAGACTTTACTCTCTACCCCGATTGACCTTAAGTGGGACAATTAGATCAATGCACAATTAAGGATTTTTGTCAAGAAAATAATATTAAACTTATCATTGATGTCTCCCATGTCCACGCCCAAATTATCTGGCAATTGGCGATTAATTAGGCTACCCTAACTAATATCCCTCCATTTGCCTCGATTTAGAACTGGCTTTTATCTGTCCCCACCTCAATCATCGATTTTTTTCCAGAATCTTATGTCTGAAACTATCACTCCCGCCATTAGCGATCGCATCTGTAAACACATGAATAAAGATCACGGTGATGCCGTGCTTTTCTACGCTCAAGTTTACGGCAATATTACCGATGCAGAAACCGCTCAAATGCTATCCATCGATCCCGAAGGTATGGATTTAGCCATAGAAAAATTAGGGGAGAGTCAAACAATTAGAATACCTTTTGAGCGCACCCTAGAATCAGCCAAGGATGCCCATAATATCCTCGTTGAGATGCTAAAAGTTAATCAAACCACCCCTTGACAAAGCTCGATTTTGCGCCATAAATCTAACAACCCTGTTGGATAAAACTTTTAGACTTTTTCGCCATTAAAAAGTGTCAGCCATGGGGGTAATCCGGGGGAAATTGAGCTACTTTTTCCCTGAAAATATGTAAAACCCCACACCCTACCCCCCGGAAAAACTTTTTCAGCAGACCCTAGTTATAGCTTGAATTGCTTTTCTATCAAAGACACGATCCAACTTCTGGGTAAAAAACGGGGCAGATTGACGATAATTTTATTAGCAAATTTACCTGCTACCACGTTGGGGCGTTTGTTGGCCAAGGCGGTTAAAGCCTCTTGTACCACCACTTCCGCCGAATCTAACCGGCCGTTTTTGCCCATAAAGGCACTGGGAAATCGGGCCACCTCAAAAAAATTAGATTCCGTCGGACCGGGGCAAAGAGCGAGGATTTCAACGCCTTTGTCTTTATTTTCTGCCCAGAGAGACTCGCTAAAGCTGAGGACAAAGGCTTTTGTCGCCGCATAAACGGAAAGATAGGGGAGCGGTTGAAACCCAGCAATGGAAGCAACATTGATAATTGCCCCCCCAGCACCAGCAAGCATGGGACGGAGAAAATAGTGGCTTAATTCCACCAATACCAGATTATTTAACTGGATCATTTCTAACTGTCGGGCTAAATCCCGCTCGCTAAAAGCGCCATAATCACCAAAACCGGCATTATTTACCAGTAAATCGACGTTGATTCCTTTTTGGTTCACCGTATCATATACCAGCTTTCCCGCCCCAGCAACGGTCAGATCTTGGACGATAACTGTCACTTTTACCCCGTATTGTTCCTCTAATTCCGCTGCTAATTGTTCTAGTTTATCCCTAGATCTAGCGACTAAAATTAGCTCCATTTGCCGTTGGGCAAGTTGACGAGCAAAGACGACACCGATACCGGTGGAAGCGCCAGTAATGAGGGCTGTTTTCATAGAAGATCAACTAAAAATAGCTCTTTTGCTGGAATCTTACCACAATTACCCATCCATTTACAGTTCTTAACTTGGCGGGGAAGGCATTTTTTCAACTCAGAATATATGTTAGGCTAGAAAAAGAACAAAGGTCGAGGGAGGTGCAGAAATGACAGTTATAAGCTTCACTGATCAAGATATTGCCAAGTATAACGCCGCTGATATTGCTTCTTTAGCCGAACGACTAGAAAAAGATGAGTATAGTAACCCCTTCGAGGCTTTGCGGGATTGGCACCTGTTGCGAGCGATCGCTTTTCAAAGGCAGGAATTAGCCGAACCTTATCTTTATCTGTTGGATCTAGAAGCCTACGATGAGGCTTAAAGTGGCTTCGTTAAACAAAACTTAACACAAATTACTGGGGGTGTGAGACTAGCACACCCATTATTTTTGATTATGGTATTCTCTGGCTGAAAAAAGCCCCTAGCTTTTTGCCCCTTCTTTCCCTACTATCAATAACAAAGTATTTTTAGGCGATCGACTAAATTATGGGCAAACAATACAACGTTTATGGGATCGGTAACGCGCTCGTTGATATGGAATTTCAAGTCTCTCCTGAATTACTGCAAGAATTAGGCATCGATAAAGGAGTGATGACGCTGGTGGACGAAAATCGTCAAACCCAGTTGATGGAAAAATTGGCTCTTGATTGTAAACGCAGCGGTGGCGGATCGGCGGCGAATACCCTAGTAGCGATCGCTCAGTTGGGGGGTAGAGGTTTCTATTCCTGTAAAGTGGGTAATGACGAATTAGGTAAGTTTTATCTGCAAGATCTGCGGGCCTGTGGTTTGCATACCAATGAACACGGCGGCGAAAAAGAGGTGGGAATCACGGGAAAATGTCTAGTTTTCGTCACTCCCGATGCCGATCGCACCATGAATACTTTTCTCGGCATCACTGGGGAAATTTCCGAACGAGAATTAGTCCCCTCAGCGATCGCTAATGCCGATTATCTCTATCTCGAAGGTTATCTCGTCACCTCTCCCACTGCCAAAGCTGCCGCTATTAAAGGGCGAGAAATTGCTCAGGCGGCTGGAGTCAAAACCGCTTTATCCCTGTCGGATCCCAATATGGCGATTTTCTTCCGGGAGGGATTACTGGAAATGATCGGAACGGGGTTAGATTTCGTTTTCGCTAATGAGTCGGAAGCTTTGACTATTTCCGGCAGCGAGGAAATCGAGTCAGCGATCGCCTATTTTAAAACCATTGCCCAAGGATTCGCTATCACCCGGGGTGCCAGTGGTTCTTTGATCTATGATGGCGAAAATCTCCTGGAAATTGACCCCCATCCCGTACAGGCGATCGATACCGTCGGCGCGGGGGATATGTATGCAGGTGCGTTTCTCTACGGTATTACCCACGGTATGGGTTACAAAGGAGCAGGAAATCTCGCTTCTCTAGCGGCTGCCCGGGTGGTTTCTACTTTTGGAGCGCGTTTACAAACCGAGGAAATTCAATCCCTGCGCGATTCGATCGTTTTGGGATAGGTTTTGTCAGTGATCAGCTTTCAGTCATCGGGAGTCAGGTTTTTTCTCCCTGCTCCCTGCTCATAGTCTTAACGAGTAATTTAGATAGGGTTTGCTGAATAAATTTGAAATGTAGGCAAAGTAAGGGTTTTGGGGCTTTTCTCGCGAAACAGGTGCAAGATTTTGAGAGAATCGTCGTTCAAAACCTTGCGTCTTCATCGGCCCGCGTCCTGTAGGGGCGAAGCATTCGGGCAATAACCTATCGGTGAAAACGTAGATTTTCTATCCGAATGCTTCGCCCGTACTTATTCAGCAAACCCTAGATAGTCATACTAAATCCTGTTTAAAAGTTATAGGAGAGTGGGGAGAAGGGAGCGGGTTTTTCAAGTTGGATTGGGGGTTAATCATGCTATTAAAAACCGATTCAGTAGACCTCTTGCATAATTTTTTTATGGTATAATATAAGGTTTTGCTTTTTTCTCAATTCTTAGATTGAAGTGGAAAAAAGAATAAAATGTGATCTTAGGTCAGGAAATCATCTATAATTTTGCTATGTTTATTAGCAA
>NZ_JADBUZ010000231.1:0-12940 GCF_020245305.1 Microcystis sp. M20BS1
AAAAAGACAGGACATTCTAGAATTAATTGAGACAATTCTCATTTATAAATTGCCCAAATTAAACCGTAAGGAGATAGAAAAAATGTTTAGTTTAAGTGATTTAAGAGAAACTAAAGTCTATCAAGAAGCTTTAGAGGAAGGCCGAGAGGAAGGCAAAGAAGAAGGTAAAGAGGAAGGCAAAGACGAAAAAGCTCGACAAATTGCCCTAAAAATGCTATCTGCTGGCTTTCCTGTCCCAGAAATCGCCCGATTTACCGATTTATCCCCCGCAACTATCGAGGAATTACAAAGACAAAACGCTCACGATGTTTGATAATATTTGTAAATTTATCGCCGAAAACTTCTCCGATGATCTAGCCACTTGGTTGTTGGGTTCTCCCCTCTCCTTAACCGTCCTCGACCCGACGGAATTACAATTAGACCCCATTCGTGCCGATTCTCTGATTTTTTTGCAGTCAGAGCATTTAATTCTCCATACCGAATTTCAAACCGATCCCGACTCCAAAATTCCTTTCCGAATGCTTGATTATCGCATTCGCGTCTATCGTCGTCATCCCCAAAAACAAATGCGTCAAGTGGTAATTTATCTGCGACGCAGTGATTCCCCCCTAGTACAAGAAAATACCTTCCGTCTGGGGGAAACCTTTCATTCCTTCCAAGTCATCCGTCTTTGGGAAGAAAATACACCACAATTTTTCCATCATCCCGGTTTATTACCCTTTGCCGTCCTCAGCAATACCGATGACCCTGAACAGGTGTTAAGTCTGGTGTCCCGTTCTTTAGAAACTATCTCCCAAAAACAGGTGCAAAGCAATCTCGCTGCCGCTACCAGCATTCTCGCCGGGTTAGTATTAAATCGAGAGACGATTAAAAAAATCCTTCGGAGTGACATTATGAGAGAATCCGTCATCTATCAAGATATTTTAGAGGAAGGCAGAGAGGAAGGGGAAGAAAAGGGACTACAAAAAGGTAAAGAGGAAAAAGCTCGACAAATTGCCCTAAAAATGCTATCTGCTGGCTTTTCTATCCCAGAAATCGCCCAATTTACCGATTTATCCCCCGCAACTATCGAGGAATTACAATCGAGAGACGATAAAAAAAATCCTTCGGAGTGACATTATGAGAGAATCCGTCATCTATCAAGATATTTTAGAGGAAGGCGAGGAAAAAGGACTACAAAAGGGCAAAGACGAAAAAGCTCGACAAATTGCCCTAAAAATGCTATCTGCTGGGTTTCCTGTCCCAGAAATCGCCCAATTTACCGATTTATCCCCCGACGCGATCGAGCAATTACAACCGAGAGAAGATCAGAAATATCTTTCGGAGTAGGATTATGGGAGAATCCGTCATCTATCAAGAAATTCTCGAAGAAAATGAGCGAGAAGGTTGACAATTTAGAAATTATCCGAAATAAGCTCGATAAATCGGGGGTCTTGACGAATTTTATCGAAGTCAGAATCTTTTTTCGCCTGTTCTCTATCACTGGGTCTTAATTGAATCGCCTTGGCGAGATATTCGACCGCTAAAGGAATATTATCCTGAATAGCGTAGTAGCAGGCTAGGTTGTAGTTTGTATTAGGGTGGTTTGGATTAATGGCTAGGGCTTTTTGTAAAATTTGTTCTACTTCCTCATATTGTCCTAAGCAAGTTAGAGAAGCGGCATAGACATTCCAAAAATCAATTGTTTGATTGTCTTTGTTTTTATACTGCTGACAAGTTTCAACAATTAAATGGAATTGCTGATTTCCAATATCTTGATGACCTAATTTTTTTAAAAGTATTGCTTTATTGAAGATTGCTTCAATGTAGTCCGCTTTAAGCTTAATCGCCTCATCATAGGCGGCGATCGCTTCTTCATACCTTCCTAAATTTCCTAGACAAGCGCCTTTACTATACCAAGCGGCCTCATAATCAGGTTTCAATCGAATGGCTTCCTCGTAAGCAGACAGCGCCTCTTCATATCTTCCTAAATTCGCTAGTTGATTTCCTTTACCAAGCCAAGCAACTTCATAATCAGGTTTCAATTTAATCGCCTGATTACAAGCAGACAGCGCCTCTTCATACCTACCTAAATTTGCTAGTTGATTTCCTTTACCAAGCCAAGCAACTTCATAATCAGGTTTCAATTTAATCGCCTGATTACAAGCAGATAGCGCCTCTTCATACCTACCTAAATTTGCTAGTTGATTTCCTTTATTATGCCAAGCGGCTTCATAATCAGGTTTCAATCGAATGGCTTCATCGTAAGCAGACAGCGCCTCTTCATATCTTCCTAAATTCGCTAGTTGATTTCCTTTATTAAGCCAAGCGGCTTCATAATCAGGTTTCAATCGAATGGCTTCTTCATAAGCAGACAGCGCCTCTTCATACCTCCCTAAATTTGCTAGTTGATTTCCTTTATTATGCCAAGCGGCTTCATAATCAGGTTTCAATCGAATGGCTTCTTCATAAGCAGACAGCGCCTCTTCATATCTTCCTAAATCCTCTAGTTGATTACCTTTACCAAGCCAAGCGGCTTCATAATCAGGTTTCAATCGAATGGCTTCTTGGTAAGCAGACAGCGCCTCTTCATACCTCTTTAAATTTCCAAATATAAGTCCTTTATTGTACCAAGCGTAATCATAATCGGGTTTAAATCGAATGGCTTCCTCGTAAGCAGACAGTGCCTCTTCATACATTTTCAGATAATACAGACTGTTCCCACGCATCAATTGAAAAGTTTCATCTTCAGGAAAATATTTAACTAGAGCATCATAGCCCCGCAACGATTCTGTATAGTTTTGCTTATCGTACAACTTATTGCTCACCTTATCCAGCGCCTCTTTGACCTCGACGGGAAATCGGTCTAACAGGGCTAAAAATAACCCGAGTAGCTTTTCCAAATAATCCTCTAGACTCAGTAACTCCCCCTTTCCCTCGATCTGCCCATCGCGGGGGGATAAAATTCCCTCCCTCGCTTCTAATTTTTCTAAGGCCTTTTTAATCCGCCACTGATAGCGAACTTTTTGCCAGCGATTTCCCCGGACTAACATCAACGCGACTCGCTCCACCACAAACGCCTTTAGGGGGATATTCGCCTGTTGTAATAAATAAACAGCGTCGTATAACTCTTTAGCCAAAGGCTCTAACTTAAACGCGTCTTGATAACACTTTTCCCAAGATCCCCGGAGAGTATCCTTAAAATTTTCTCGACTTAGGGACAAAGAACGACCCTCCTGACTGTCGCCAGCCAGTAAAATTTCAAAATTGTTCACCAGATTTTGAAATGTTCCGTCATTACACCCTGCGATCTCTTCCGGGGGGCATTCCAGTTGAATTCCCGTAAGATTCGACACTCTTTCTAACCAGGACGCGACCGCCTGATTTTCCGGTTTGGGTAATCGATAGCGCGTAAACCGGCGCCAGAGGGGGTATCGCTCCCATTGCAACATCTCCCATGGGCTAACCAATCTGGGATCATCGCTGACGGTTTCATCTCTAGCGGTCGCCAAAACCTTGATCCGCCTATCGGGAATATAAAAGCGATCGCAATGATCCAGCGCCGCCAATAATCGTTCTTGTAACGGTCGGTCGGTCGGCAAGGATTGCTCTTCTGTCGCTCGATTTTCCCGAGTCGGTTGACTGCGCCTCATTTGAATATGCAAATCGTCAAACACAAAAAGCACATTTCTTCGCACATCTTGAAACTGTTCTTGAGGAAAGCGATCTCCCTCCAAGATACCGGTGAAGACCATTACCGTCCAACCCCGACGGCTGAAACGGTGAGCGACTTCCGCCATCTCTCTCGTTTTACCGATCCCAGTCGGTCCCGTAATGATCACCCACTTGTCATCATTTAAAAACTTTATTATTTCAGCTAAATGGTTGATATCCAGTTCCCGATCTTGAAGGGGAATATCCCAGTCAATCAGGCTAGGATAGAGATATTCTGCCCTCTCCCGTCCAAAGATCGCGGGAAATACATCCTGGTTTGGACGCACGACTCTAAAGGGCAAGCTATCGCCTGCGATTCTTGCGCGGCGCCGTTTTTGCTGTTTTTCGCGCCACCAATTCAGCCCCGTCAAGCCAAAGCCGGAAAAGGCAGTGGTTAAGAGTAGGTTCACCGGATCTTTATGGACGTTATAAAACTCCCAAAGTATCCGGGCCGCATTAACGACGGGATCGAGCATAAGCTGTGTGCCTTAACTTAAGCTAAATTGTAAAATCAGGGTTTCACTTTAGGACAAAATCAGGTTAAATGTCGATTTGATCCCAAAAAAGCCCCAATTTTCTCCACGGCAGCCTCTAGAATATCGGGATCGTGAACTAAGGCAAAACGCACATAACCCTCACCACCCTTACCAAAACCGGAACCGGGAGAGACCGCGACACCGGTTTGGGCCACCAATTGCCGACAAAAATCGACGGAATTACCCGCCCAACTGGGGGGAATTTTCGCCCAAACGTACATAGTGGCGGCCGGAGTGGAAACAGGCCAACCGATGCGATTTAGGGCATTAATAAACACATCCCGGCGTTTTTGGAAGATAGCGACGGTTTCCTTGACCGAATCTTGATTACCGGTTAAAGCAGCGATCGCACCGTTGAGAATGCCCAAATACTGATTAAAATCAACCATGGCTTTAATCTGTCGCAAAGCCATAATTAACTGCGGGTTGCCAATGGCGAAACCGATGCGAAAACCGCCCATATTATAGGACTTGGAAAAGGTAAAAAACTCGATCGAATTAGTTTTATCTCGATCGGCCTGTAAAATTGACGGGGGGGGCGATGTTCCCTCAAAAAAGATGTCTAGATAGGGAAAATCGTGGATTAAGACTAAATTATGCTGACGGCAAAAATCAACCGCTTTTTGAAAAAATGCCAAAGGTGCGATCGCTGTGGTGGGATTATGGGGATAACTCAAGACCATCAGCTTCGATTGTGCCAGCACTAGGTCAGGAATGTCCTCTAAAACTGGCAGAAAGTCATTTTTTGCCAAAATTGGCATTCCGTAGATTTGACCGCCTGCAAGGGCAACACCGCCCAAATGGGAGGGATAACCCGGATCGAGGAGTAGGGCAAAATCTCCGGGATTGAGAAGGGCCAAAGGTAGATGGGCCGTGCCTTCCTGAGAACCAATTAGGGGTAAAACCTCCGTTTCTGGATCGATGGGAACACCAAAGCGATCGCTATACCAGTTAGCGGCAGTTATTCGGAAGTCTCTGGTCCCATTATGGAGTAAATAGCCGTGGGTGTGAGGATCGTGGAGAGATCGCTCAATAGCATCGACAACGTGGGGAGCAGCCCCAAGATCGGAGGAACCGAGCGAAAGATCGATAATGATATTACCCGCTTCTCTACTGGCAGCTTTTGCCCGATCCATATCGGCAAAAACGTTGGATTGGAGTGCCTGTAAGCGGTGTGCTAGGGTTAAGTTATTCATAACCACAGATACCTAATTAGCTGACATAGGTATCGATAAAAGATTGTAATTGTTGTTTGCCGATCGCCCCTTCATGAGTGGCAATAAGTTTTTTATCTTTAAAGATGCGTAAAGCGGGAACACCTTTCACATCACATTTAGCCACCGAGTTGGGGTTAGGGTCCACCTCTAGTTTAACTACTTTTAGCCGTTCGCCGTAGGTGTTGGCTACCCAATCGATCGAGGGGGATATCAGACGACACGGACCGCACCAACTCGCCCAAAAATAGACTAAAACGGGTTTTTCGACCTCAAAAACCTCTTGGTCAAACTTCTGATCGCTAATGACAGTTACGCTACTCACAGTATTTATTTCCTCGCCATCGTTACTGATCATCATAGAGGTTCTGGGTACTTTTCGGCAATTATCCAGTTCCACAGTTCCTCAAACATGAGGATCGAAGACATCGCGTAAACCATCACCGATAAAATTAATACTTAACACCGTGATCACGATAGCTAGAGCGGGAAAAATGACCAAATGGGGGGCAGTTGTCAAGTAATCTTTAGCTTTAAATAACATTTGTCCCCAAGTCGGCACATCGGGGGGGAAACCCAAACCCAAAAAACTCAGGGTTGACTCGGTAATAATCGCATTACCCACGGCTAAAGTGGCCGCCACGATAATCATTCCCAAAACATTAGGTAATAAATGCACCCAGATTAAACGGAAAGGAGTGGCCCCCAAAGCAATCGCAGCCGAGATAAACTCCATCTCTCGTAATTTTAAGAAATTTCCCCGCACCAATCTGGCCACCGACATCCAATTTAAACCCCCGATCACCAAAACCACGAGGATAAAAATACCCGTTTCCGGTCCGGCGATTTTCTTGATACTATCGCGAAATAGATAGACAATCAGTAAAAGTAGGGGTAATTGGGGCAAAGATAGGAATAAATCCGTTAATCGCATCAATAAGCCATCGATCGCCCCCCCGTAAAACCCGGAAATAGCCCCGATCGCTGTCCCCAGAATCATCGCGACTATCATAGCAGCAATGCCCACCGCTAGGGAAATTCGACCCCCCACCAAAATCCTCGCCAATTGATCCTGGCCTAGATCATTAGTGCCGAAAAGATGTTTTAAACTAGGGGGAGCAGTGGTTTGACTAAAATCAATGGTATCGATGGGGACCCGATAAAAAATCGGACCGAATAGGACGGCAAGAATAATTATAATTAATGCGATCGCTCCTATTGTTGCCAGGGGATCTCGGTAAAAACGTCGCCAAGTATCGATAATTGCAGAAGACAGGAGAGACATAAGCTGTTAAGTGTTTAAATTACTTTTTGAGACGAGGCACTCTTGCATTAGGGGAGATTCCGCTAATCTAAGAATAAACGGTTTAAATGAGTCTTTTTAGTCTGCTGTATTTTAGGTAAAATCTCAAGATGAGTCCCTTTATTGAAGGAACCGTTGTGTTATAGTATAACTCAAGTTCAGAAAATAGAGAGTAAAACTATGACTGTTAAAGAACTTATTCAAACAGCAATTGATAATTTACCTGAAGAACAACTAGATGAACTTTATCAATTAATTAAAAATTTCACCGCCAGCAAAAACAACTTATTAGAAGAAAAACCATCCTTATTCAAACGTCATTTTCCAGTGGAGAATATGGTGGGTAAAGCTAAAATACTAGGTGATATGGTCAGTCCTATTGTAGATGAAGAAGATTGGGAATGTCTGAAGTAATTGTGCTTGATACTCATATTTGGTTGTGGTTAATAAATGGCAATTTTGACAGATTTCCCGAGCATTGGCTAGAAAAATTTGAGTTAGCAGAATCTCTCGGAGTTTCCCCCATTTCTTGCTATAAAATAGCCCTTGCTAACCAACGGGGGAGATTAGAATTAAGTTATCCCCTTCAAGAGTGGATTCAACAAGCTTTAACAGTAGCTAAAATAGATATATTTTCAATTACCCCCGAAATTGCCATTAGAGCCGTTAATTTATCTCCCATTCACAAAGATCCTTTTGACCGTATTATTATGGCTACAGCCTTAGCATACGGGGCAAAACTGGCTAGTATTGATAACTTATTTTCTAAATATGTTGAAATCAAAGATCATCTCATGGAGAGAGGGAAATAGTGATAAGTAAGAGGACAAAATCAACAGATGATTAAAATTTACACGGAAATCGAACGGGGGCAAAATTGGTTAGAGCGCCATCAAAAATCTTCTCCGATATTTGCCCTAGTTTTAGGTTTTACCGAGACGGGATTAATCCCCGGAATCTCCACCGCTGGTGCTACCCCGGAAGATAGAAAATATACAGCGATCGCCGATGCCGAATTTATCGTTAAAGGAGTTTCACCCCATCCCCGTTATCCCTTACCCCCCCTAACGGTGGGAGCCTCTCCTGCCTATATTACCCGCGCCGTGGTGGAAAAATTAGCCATTCCCGTCCTCGTTTTTAACGCCGGTTTACCCTTGCCCCCGGCCGTCGATTATATCGAACTGGGGGGACAACCGGCCCGTTGTCTCTCCACCGGCCGCGCCCTAGATTTCGACATAGTAAAACACCTGTTCGCCCAAGGACTAACCTGGGGCGAAAAACTAGCCCGCCAGTCTAGTTATCTAATTATCGGCGAGTGTGTGGTCGGTGGCACCACCACCGCCCTCGCCATCCTCACCGGATTGGGTTATCGAGCCAACGGCAAAGTTAACAGCAGCCATCCCCAGTGCAATCATGCTCAGAAACAGGCAATAGTTGAGCAGGGATTAGCCGGAAAAGAAATTTTTGATCCTTTTGAGGTAATCGCCGCCCTAGGCGATCCTCAGCAGATTTTCGTCGCTGGCATGGCCATCGCCGCCAGTGGGCAGGGTGGGGTACTTCTCGCCGGAGGAACCCAAATGTTAGCCGTTTCTGCCCTAATTCAAGCTCTAGTGGCTAAATATGCCTATCCGGTTAACTGGGAAAATATCATCGTCGGCACAACTCGTTGGGTAGCGGAAGATAAAACAGGGGATACGGTGGGATTAGCCAGCCTGATCGGAAAAATACCCCTATTAGCCACACAATTAAACTTTTCCGCCTCTAAATACCCGGTTTTGCAAGCTTATGAACAGGGTTTCGTCAAGGAAGGAGTCGGTGCGGGGGGATGTGCGATCGCTGCTTATCTGTACCAGAATTGGACTAATCAAGATTTGGTCAAGGCGATCGAAAATTTAATCGGGTTTCAACTATAGTAGTTATAGTCATTTCAGATAAGTCTGATACAGTCTAGACCGACAAAATTCTTCAAAACCCTTATGAACTCTGGGATTGATATTCTCAATTTTAATTGAAATGACTATAAGTGATTGGCTACGTTTACCGATTACGAGAATTTAAGGTGTATTAAGCTACGTTAACACACCCCAAATTTATCTATATTTAACCGATAACATCTTCCGATTTAATCAGATGCGCTTCTAGGAACCAGAGACGTTTATCGATGTCTCGGGAGATTTCCGTATAGAGATCTGCTGTGTCGGCATCCCCTTGATTGCCAGTAGTATCAATCGCAGAACGAAGATGGGCGGCGTATAATGCATAACGTTCGGCTAAAGCAACGATATGTTCACTACCATCGACGATATCAGCCGGATATTCCGGCAGAATCGAGTTAGCGGCAGCGATGCGCGCTGTTCCCAAAGCGGTTCCACCTAAAGCGGTAATCCGTTCTGCTACCATGTCCCCATAGCCTTCTAATTCCGTGGCCATTTCGTCGAATAGGCTGTGCAATTGGTAGAAATTTAAACCTTTTACATTCCAGTGGGCTTGTTTAACCTGAGTTTTTAGGTCTAAACTAGCGGCAAGGGTTTGGCTTAGGATTTCAACAATAGCTTTGCGGATATCTAATGCTAAATCGATACGAGTGGCGTAGTATTGTCCCGTGGTTTTGGTTTTGACTGGAATGGCTACCATAATCTTTCTCCTTGATCAGTTAACAGAATACTCGATAATTTTTGTGGGTGCATAAGGGACTGATTTTGATCCTATTGGACGTTGATAATAAACTGAAAAACGGCCAATTAATTCGGAAAACAAGTAGCTGATAACTGATACTTCCAATGCGCTCAGTACAAGTAACGGCTCGAATCAGCGGCATCAGACAACCTTGAACTGAGCATCAGCAGCCTTCGTCCGTCTGCTGCACTCGAATTGTCAGACCTCTCTTATCGCTCATCTCATGCCAGAAACAAATTCTTGTACCGTAATTCCAGCAGTACGAATAAGACTACGAAGCGTACCCTTTGCCACTTCACGATGATCAGGAACAGAGAGTGTTACCTGTTCGCCCTCCTTAACCATGATAATATGGCTGGCACTTTGACGCGCAACTTGCCAGCCGAAGGTTTCAAATACTCGGACTACCTCACGTCCGCTGAGAACAGGAAGAGCAGAGGACATGATTAGGCCATTACCTCTACTTGGTGAGTTTCAATCGTTAGGGGTAGCCCACGTTCTGCACGAACTTGAAGGCAGGCGATAATTGCATCTCTGATATTTTCAAGAGCTTCTGCTCTCGTTTTACCTTGGCTGACACAACCCGGAATGCTGGGGCATTCTACAACCCAAACTCCATCTTCGTCACGGTCAAGTGTTACAGTCAACTTCATAAGTTTTCACCACAATCTCCCCGCTTATAGTTTACCTCGTGTTCTCACCTACCTATTAGTGGATGACAAGAACCTTCAGTAATCAAAGCTACATCAAGGAAGATACCGAATTGGGTTTTGCCCACCTTCAGCAAACTCAACCCAATTTACGGATGTTGCCCCTATGTACTGAACATGAGTTAATCGAATGTCGTATCGACCTTCCCTGTCTGCTGGCTCTGCACCAGCATGGTTCGCTATGTACAAATTATTCGCATTATTCTCATCATCACGATGATAAAGAATAATACGGTCAACTTCACGATTGGGATCGATCTTCCACTGACCCGTTGAACCAGTGTTGTCATCGTGGAGAACAAAGTGTTTTCCCTCTGTAAAGATAACGACTACCTTTTCATTTGGCTTTATGAAGTCACGGGCTTTCACAAAATCAGCAATTCTCATACTTGTGAGGCACAAAGTTTCTGGTTTTAGTTAGGGAACAGGCAACAGATGGTGTACTTTATAAGACTGAGAAACGCTATAAATGATTAACGAAATACATCAGACTACAATCACACCCAACAAAAAAGCTCTAACTTGCCCGGGCAAAACCTCTCACAGATATCTCTCCAGTTGCAATGGAAAGATAACGGCTCTTCTCGACTTTGTGTGATAATTTTTGCTTATGGAATCGTGAAATGCTTATCGGGTAACACTTTTAGGACTATTTTGTCGAAGAAACTATCAGTATAGACCTCGTTTCCACACAGAAACCAGAAGAGCCAGATAACTTGAGGTCTAACTGATTGATTATGCTCCTAAATGAGCCGCTAATTCTTCCGAACCGCCAATTAATTGGCCGTTAATGAAGACTTGTGGGGTGGTGGTATTACCACTCATAGCCCGCAGAGAACGACTGGTGGCATCGCGTCCGAGGATAATTTCTTCGTATTGTAGGCCTTTTTCTTCTAACATTTTCTTGGCCCGGAGGCAGTAGGGACAGCCCACTTTCGAGAAAAGAGAGACTAAAGGCGGTTTTTTGGCTTCTGGGTTGATGTAGTGTAACATCGTTTCCGCATCGGAGACTTTGAAAGGATCTCCCGGTTCTTCCGGTTCGATGAACATTTTCTCGATAACACCATCTTTGACTAGCATCGAATAGCGCCAAGAACGTTTACCGAAACCTAAGTCAGCTTTATCGACTAACATCCCCATTCCTGCGCTAAATTCGCCGTTACCGTCGGGAATTAAGACGACATTATCACATTCTTGATCTTTTGCCCACTCGTTCATGACAAAGGTATCATTCACCGACAAGCAAACAATAGCATCTACGCCATTTTCCCGAAAAACAGGGGCTAATTCGTTATATCCAGGTAAATGGGAGGTGGAACAGGTGGGAGTGAATGCCCCGGGTAAGGCAAAAAGAACAACGGTTTTTCCTTTGAATAATTCCTCGCTGGTGATGTTCACCCATTGATTATTTTGACGTACAGGAAAGGTGACATCGGGAACTCTCTGTCCTTCTCGGTTTGGTAGCATAATCTTCAACTCCTAATTACTAAGTCGTACTCATTTCGAGTTTGTCTAAATTAAGTGTACTCATAACGACTACGAGTTGTCAACAAGTATTTATACTTAAATTAGGAGATAGGAGATAGGAGATAGGAGATAGGAGAATGGGAAATAGACAAAAGGCAGTAATATTGATTAGTTAATTTACCTAACCCCCCACACCCAACACCCAACCCTTTTTTTACTGAAAAATGATGTTTTCCTTCCTGAAAAAAAGCTATAAATGGCTAGGACTAGCGATAATAACGGTGATTTTGGCGATTACACCCGCCGTCATTGCCCAATCAACCACTAGCACCATACCTCTGGCAAAAATTAACTGGTTACAGGCGATTTTTTTGGGATTTGTGCAGGGAGTGACGGAATTTTTGCCGATTAGCAGTACCGCTCATCTAAAAGCGATTCCCGTCTTTTTGGGTTGGGGAGATCCCGGTGTCACCTATACAGCAGTGATTCAATTGGGCAGTATTGCGGCGGTATTGTCCTATTTTTGGCAGGATTTAAGGCAAATATCCACGGGAATGGTGAAAGCGGTGGCTAGTTCCGATTATCGTTCCCAGGATTTTCGTTTAGCCGTGGGGATTATCCTAGGCACAATTCCGATCGTTTTCTTCGGTTTGTTAATGAAACTTTTCATTCCCGATTTAGATAATTCCCCCCTGAGAAGCATGACAGCGATCGCCAGTGCCTCCATAGTCATGGCTTTACTCTTAGGTACGTCCGAAAAAATCGGGAAACATAAACGCAGTTTTGAGACTTTGCGACAAAAAGACGGGGTTTTAATGGGATTAGCCCAAGCTTTAGCCCTCATACCGGGGGTATCTCGTTCTGGGTCCACCTTAACTGCCGGGTTATTCATGGGTTTAGAAAGGGCCGTAGCGGCGCGATTTTCCTTCCTGTTGGGGATTCCGGCGATAACTTTAGCCGGTTTAGTGGAATTTAAAGGAGTTCTCGACCAGATTAACACCAGTGAATTAATTCCCCTCGCTATTGGGGTAATTTCCTCGGCGATATTTTCCTATCTTTCGATCGCTTGGTTATTAGATTATCTCAAAAAACAGAGTACCTGGGTTTTCGTCTGGTATCGTCTCTTTTTCGGGGTTACTATCCTGATTGGTGTAGCCTTGAGGCGTTTTTCCTGACCTTTTGGCATTCTAATTAGGGTTTGCTGAATAATGGTAAAAACCTTACAGGAAAGGGCTTTTAGCTTGATTGAGAGCTTCCCAAATGCACTTAAATCTGCTAGAATCTCTTAAAACCCTTGCATCACCCTTGCATCTTCTCTAATTAGTGCTAATGTACCGTAAA
>NZ_JADBUZ010000232.1:0-11214 GCF_020245305.1 Microcystis sp. M20BS1
CATGGCTATCATTCTAGCAAATAGAGAGAATTCTTGTCCATTAAGAAATGTTACAAATTACATGGGTACATTAAGAAAAGTTAAGGAGCGTATCCATTGATGGATAAGGGTTTTCGGCTATTATAGTATATATGTATGGGGAAAGTTCAGTTATACCATTTCTCTAAATGAAAACTACACATCGAATTTAAATCCCCCTTTAAGTTCCCCTTTTTAAGGGGGATTTAGGGGGATTAAACTTCTGTAGTCAGACTTTGGAGAATTGGTATTAAATGTCTGCTCGAACATAGGAAAAAGATTAGATACTCTCAAATCTTACCTCGATCGCTCCCTTATCCTGAGCATAGATTTGTAAAAAGGCTGAAAATGCTTCAGCCTCGTCTAAAAAATCAGATTTTACCCGCAAAATTAAGGAATAGGATTAGCTGGCCCCTTGCTTTCCAGGGTTTCGGCAACAGTTTCCGTCTTACCAAAAGCGACTCTGAGGAAGGGAGGAGCGAGGAAAGTAGTCAGGATTACCATAATAATAATCGACACTTCCAAAGGCTTATCCAAAATTCCGCTGGCCGAGCCAATCCCGGCAAAAACTAGACCCACCTCACCCCGGGGAATCATACCCACACCGATGGCGAGGCGATTGATTCCGGATATGCCAAAAACTGCCCAGCCTGTCACCAGTTTACCGATAATCGCCACAACCATCAAAAAGACAGCGATCAAAAGTCCAGCCCGATTCTCCGGTACCGTTGGGTTTAAAACACCGAGATCGGCACGCGCTCCCACCGTCACAAAGAAAATCGGTACAAGCAAATCGGCGATCGGTTTGATTAATTCATCCAACTCGTTGCGGGTATCAGTTTCATCAAGCACCAAACCCGCAGCAAAGGCCCCTAAAATCGCTTCAAGATGAATAGCATTGCCTAAAAATGCCATAAAGAAAGCGAAGACAAATGCGGGAATAACAATATTTCCCCGAGTTTTCAGCCGCTCCACGATCGCCACAAAACTTTTGTTAAAAATACCTCCCAACAAAATTGATCCGATCAAAAAGGCCGTAGCGCTGACAATCAGATAAATAACATTGGTCACATCAATCTCACCGGTTTTGGCTAAACTAGCGACCACAGCCAGAACAATAATACCAAGGACATCATCGATCACCGCTGCACCGACAATAATTTGCCCTTCTTTGGATTTGAGTTGACCTAACTCGGACAACACCTTCGAGGTAATACCGATACTGGTTGCTGTCAAGGCAGCCCCTGCAAAAATCGCCGGGATAGCCGCCACATGAAAGACGAGCATTAACCCGGCCGTACCTGCCGCAAAAGGTGCCGCAACCCCCACACAGGCCACAACCGTGGCTTGAATTCCCACTTCCTTGAGTTGTCGGAGGTCGGATTCTAGGCCAATTTCAAACAGCAGAATAATCACACCGATTTCAGCTAGAACCGAAATCACTTCACTTTGGGACTCAAAGATCCGGTCCACGGCAGCCGGGGCCAATTGATTCAATCCTTGCAGTACCGTCATAATCAGCGAGTCCGAGGCCGATAGTCCCCCTTCGGGAAAGATGAGCAGATGCAGTGCCGAAACGCCGACGATCACACCGGCGACCAGTTCTCCCAGTACGGGCGGAAAATCCAATCGTCGGGCGGCCTCTGCGCCGAGCTTGCTGGCCAGATAAATCACCACCAGTGTCAGCAATACGCCAGAGAGAATAATCGGTGAATCCTCGGCCACAACGGTGGCAAGCAAGGGGAGCGGAGTCATGGGGGCTGCTATCTCCCCGATCGAAGGAGGCAGAATAGGGGACAAAATCATCAGTTTAAAGGGATGAGGGTTAAAGATTTCAGGTGGTCATAAAACTGGGGGATAGGAAAAAGGGCCACCGCTCAAGGACAGTCAGGCTGGGGATGCGGTGGCCCGGATCAAGACAAGCTTAGTTGTCTAGATTTCACAGCCCTCTGGTCCACAGAAACTCTGTCCGTACAGAACCTCCGCATCACAGAGATAGATCATGCCCGCAAAATTGAGGAAAAACTGATCGGCAACCTGCTTGGCAATATTTTGGGCCATAATTCGATCGGGGGTAAGTATCTCGAACTTAACATTACTGTCGGTTTCGGAAACGTGGGGTTGTCCTGACGAGCGCACGTTGCGACTGCCTTTACCGCCAGTATCCATCACCGTGTAACCACTCGCCCCGCATTCTTCGATGATCTTGGCGACTTTTTTCAGCAAAATCTTTTCTGTGACGATGACGAGCTTTTTGGCTGGTTTGGCCATGTTGATTATCTCCTTAAGTGTGTACATTTATTTGCTTGGTCTGTCCGATCGAGGGAACGCCGACCGACCACAATCCTTCTGGAATTAGCCGCCGCTGAGGGCCTGGGCGAGACCAACGAAGAACGGGATACACAAGCCGATCGCTACGGGCGTACCGATGGCGGTGGACGCACCTATATAGGCGGAGGGATTAGCCGAGGGGATACCAGCCCGCAACGTGGGCGGCCCAGAGATGTCGGAACTAGAGGAAGCGATGACGGCCAGCATGACCACACCGCCCCAACTGAACCCGGTGGCGTAGTGGGCAATCATGCCGAGACCGAAGGCGATTAGACCATGTATAAACGGTGCTACGACGCTATACACCACATACCACTGGGCTACCTTACGCAGTTCACCAACCCTTGACCAAGCCTCCATCCCCATGACCAGCATCAAGACCGAAAGCAGGCCGCGAAAGAGGGGATCGTAGAAGCTTTTATAGACACTTTCCGGCTGGGTGAATATGCCCAAAGCCAGACCTAATAACATGGCCGATAGGGCCGGTCCGCGAAGGCTTTCTTCAATGATCGGCCAGATCTTGACCCGATTATCCGCCGGCTGCTGCAGGCTGAGATACTCCTGCCGACTGCTGGGATAATCCTGCTGATCGGAATAATCCCCGGCCGCCACCGGCTGCTTGCTAAAAGACTCGTGGTCGTAGGCCGCTTCTTTCTGCTTCTTCTTGTTAAGATAAATGTTAGCCACCACGATCGCCGTTACCAGCGCCGGGATATCCATAAAAGGATAGAGTGCGCCGGCCCAGGCCTCGTAGGGTATCTTTTGTTCTTCGAGTACCGTCAGACCGGCTGCCATAGTCGAGCCACTCACGGCTCCAAATAATCCCCCGGTCGCGATCGCATCCACCACTTTCACCTTCGGCAGATTGGCCAAGGTATAGCGGGCGACGAAGACCACAATAATCCCTACTATCACGGCAAAGATCATTGGTAATACCATTTCCGTCAGGTTGGAATTGCGGATGGCAATCCCGCCGGTCAGACCGATTTTGGTTAGCAGCATGAAGACAATGATCGTACAAATCGACTCGGGAATGACCAATTCACTACCGAGAGCGGCAATGATCATGCCACCAATCAAAAAGGCCAGCGTTGGCGACTGCAACTGCTGGATAAAGTCCATGACAAACAATGAGAAAAAATCCACGAATACCTCCTTAAGCCTCCCCTGATGAGGAGTATTGAATATAAACGGACTAAATGAACCTTCAAAAGCTGAAAGAGAGTAAGAGTAAGGCTCTTTACCCCTTAAGCAAACCTGTTGCGGGCAGAACTTTGGACAGTGTCAAGTCCGCAGGTAAGCCTAATTCGGGATTTTTGGCGGTTGAACTGGCCCCGATCGCCGTCCCAGAAGCTACCCCGAAGGCGAGAGCTAGAGGGTGATAAACGATGGCAGCTGTTAGACCACCGAAGATACCACCCCGCAAATTGTCAAAATGAATACGATTGGTTATTTCCATGAGAATCCAACTGAGCAAAGGATTTTTTGCCACAACAAAGCCGGCGGTTGACAGACCAGCCTTGATAGACAAAACTTTATGGTTTTTAAAGATCGATTGTTATAAATCTATACTAGAACGGATATCTTGACAAGCAAATTTTTGTAAATTGAGTTTAAATCGATATATCTTTACAAAAGTATTGATTTAAACCTATGATATAAGCGGGGTGGGGAGGTTTTCACTCGTTCCCCTCCATTCTTCTGTTTAGCAAAGCTCCTCAAGGCAGTAACAGAAGTGTAGCTCTCTAGAGGCCTCTCTTGATTCACGCCACTTTACATCAACTGATTGTCTTTGAAGCAACCGCTCGTCATGGCAGTTTCACCAGGGCTGCTGAAGAACTATCGATCACCCAACCCACCGTTTCCACCCAGATGAAACAACTGACTAAAGCAGTGGGTCTGCCCTTATTTGAACAGATAGGCAAACGTTTGTATTTAACCGAGGCCGGACGCAGTTTATTAGTAACCTGTCAGGCAGTCCTCAAGGATCTTGATAACTTTGAGATGGCGATCGCTGATATCAAGGGCATTAAACAGGGTAAACTGCGTTTAGCGGCGGTATCCACAGCCCAATATTTAATCCCTCAGATCCTAGGTCCTTTTTGTCAACAGTACCAAGGGGTAGATGTGTCCCTAGAATTGACCAATCACCAAGACCTAGAAGCAAGGATTATCAATAATGTCGATGACCTATATATTTTAAGCGAACCCCCCCAAGAGCTAAACCTCGATATTCAACCGTTTCTGGAAAATCCCCTTGTGGTCATTGCGCGCAAAGATCACCCCCTAGCGGGACAGAAAAAAATTCCGATTAAACGGCTGCAAGGGGAACCTTTTATTATGCGGGAAATGGGATCGGGAATTAGACGGGCAGTACAGCAAATTTTTCTCGACCATGGCATCACTGTATCTCTGCGTTTGGAAATCGGCAATAATGAAGCCATTAAACAAGCGATCGCTGGTGGTTTAGGAATCTCGGTTCTGTCTCAGCACGTCTTAAATTTAGATCCTCCCAATGGGGAATTTACCATCCTTGACGTGGAAGACTTTCCCATCCAACGCCATTGGTATGTGGTTTATCCCAAGGATAAAAAACTATCCGTGATCGCCAAGACTTTTCTTGATTATCTCCTCTCAGGGGAATTAGGGGTGTATGTACCCACAGACCCCCGATCAAGTCGAATTCGGTAAGCGCAAGCGATCGATCCATATCGCATCCGAAAAGGTGGAGATCAAGAACTCGATCGCCTGGGGAAACCGATCGGCAAGATCCTCAAGGCGATCGATTCTCCCAAAACCCGCCAGGATTTAATCCTCATAAATGCGGCACTCTAAGGCATTGGGATTGGCTTCGCAGTAGGACTGAAGTGAGTTAGTCCCCTGTTTTTTGACCCGTTGATGGGAGGCTTCGGCTTGGAGTTCCTCAACCACATCCCAGGCTGCGGCGCAATCGGGAGAGATTTCACCCTTGGCCGCACAAATTGCCCGTGCGTCTTCCCGGGCTGCTTCAATTTCATCTTCAATGAACAACCGCTTGGGCTTTTCAACAAAATCGCTCTTGAAGAGAATATCACTGACAGAAATAATACCCAGCAAAGTTTTGCCCTGAATCACTGGTGCGCGGCGAATGCGGGTTTGAGCAAATAACCGGGCCACATATTCCACACCCAGTTCGGGATTGACAACCACACAGGGCTTGGCCATAATTTCATAGACCCGCATAGTTTTAGGATCGTGGCCAAAGGCCGCCACTTTGTAAACGATGTCGGTTTCGGTGACAATTCCATAGGGGTCCTGTTCATGGCGCGGTTCGACAATCAAACCCCGCAGTTTTTTTTCTTTCATCAATTTCACGGCATCGGCAACCGTTGCCGAACCACGAATGGTGACAACGTTTTGGGTCATAATTTCTTGAGCTTGCAGCATAGGAGTTGGATGGTGTTGTTAAATTAAAGAACTGGTATAAATGCAAAAGTTGACTAGGGTTGTCCCGATAGCAATTTCCTAGACTCTTGTGGGCTGAGTGCCACTTTGAACACAGATGACAAAGACCAATGGGCGATCGCTGGTTGGGGCTGGGGCGGCATGGCCGCAGCTGTGTTCCCCTGAATGCCCGGAGCATAGGCCTCCAGCACAGCACCGTTTTGCCAACACATGGCGATGAAATAATCACACACTGGGCATTCCGTCTGAGCAACTTGCCGGGCCGGACACTTATATCCTGCGGGCAGGCGATCGCTCAAGAGCCGTTGAGCTACGCTGCCACAGTTGGGACACCGGATTTCTATAAGCTTGTTCATCGCCATACCTCAAAATTGAATAGTGGTGTGAGAAGGAAAGGGTCAACTTCGGACGTTTGCCCAGAGTGTTTGTTCACGGTGGAAGACTATAATTGTCGTTCTACGGCTGCCGTAAATTCTTCATAGGGTTTAACCCCAACTAATGTTTCTATCAATTTCCCCTGTTTAAACACCATGACAGCAGGAATACTTTTAATTCCAAAGCGTTTGGCCACGGGTTTGTTACTGTCTAGGTCAAGTTTGAAGACTTTAGCGCGATCGCGATAGTCATCGGCCAATCGATCGATCAACGGAGCCACCAGTTTGCAAGGTCCACACCAGGTTGCCGTGCAATCTACCACCAACAGGGATTCACTCTTTAAGAGGGAATCAAATTCAGTTTCATCTTGAATAAATGTAGCCGTACCCATGTTTATATCTCCAGATTGATGCTGTGTAACTTAGTACAAATTCTCTGCTCGCTGCGTTTTACAAGATAAATTCAGCTTTGAACCGCTCCTCATCTAAAAATGCTTGGCCTTTGACCCTTTAACTTTGTCCGCCTCCCGGGGGTATCGTCTATAGTTTGGTTGTCCCAGACATCGATGGTGACATCTAGTCCCTGCTCATGCGCGGGTTTTAATTTGTAAGTCGTCATCGGCTGCTCCCAATCAAAACAAATTTGCGACGTTAAGTTGCGATAATATGGTTTTGCAAGTTATTGCATTTAGATACCCTATGACAGCGACCCCTTCCAACGATTTATCTGCCTGGGAGCGGCTAGAACAAGGCAGACAGGCAAAAGCAAGCAACGGTGGTTATGCGGGCTACGGCTCCCCTGCCTTTGGACAACGATCGATCGATGGGGAATTAGTGGATGATCCGGAAGAGTGCCGGGTCATTGAACTGATTCGCCGTCATCACAAATCAGGGAAATCCTTGCAGAAGATCGCCGATTGGCTTAATGAACAGGGCTACACCACCAAACGCGGTCAACCATGGCAGCGTATTTCCGTAAAGCGAGTGCTGGATCGACTTTATGGAAAGGTGTCCAGAATTTCCGGAGTAACCCTTCAGGCCGACCAGAACCCGGAAGTACTCACCCCAGCGTCTGGTGATACCGCTCCTGAAACCATTAGAGGCTGAATAACCCCTAAATAAAAAGTTTCAGGCTTTAACCTGTTACATCCCTCTATGATACACCGAAGTGGGTCTAAAATCTTTACGAGTTTAATAAAAATTGTAACAAAACGTTACATCTTTTAGGAAAAAGTTAAATGACGCTACACTTTGAGATAGTTTTAGAACGGGTTTTGGCAACTCTGAGAGTCTGGGTTCTTTGCCCAGTGGCTGTTCTGTCTATCTTGGCCTTTGCGATTGCAGGATGGTGCTGATGTCCCTCGATACACCTCTGAGTTGGGCCCCCGATCTGGAAAAAGCGATTGATCGCCACCCCTTGACGGTGCCGCCAACCACTTCCCTGGCAGATGCGATCGCCATGATTGGTCAGGCCCATAGTCGTCTGTGTTTGCTCACCGATGACCTATCTCCTCTAGCTCCTCCGGCCGGAGAAGCGCGTGTTAGCTGTCTGCTGGTGGTGCAAGGGCAAGAGTTATTAGGAATTTTGACAGAACGGGATGTGGTGCGACTCACCGCCCAAGGAATTAACCTGACCGAGACAACCGTTGCCGATGTGATGGTGCATCCCCTGATCACGTTGCCCCAGCAATCTGCTCAAGACATTTTTGCTGCCCTGTTTTTGTTTCGTCGCTACCGCATTCGCCATTTGCCGATTGTGGATGACCAAGGACAGTTAGTCGGGGTGATCTCCCATGAAAGTATTCGCCAGATATTGCGTCCGGCCAATCTGTTGCGGTTTCGTCGCGTATCCGATGTGATGACCACTCAAGTGGTACAGGCCCCACTCACCGCCACAGTCTTGCAATTGGCCCAGTTAATGGCGGAACATCGTGTCAGTTGTGTGGTGATCACCCAGAGAAATTCCGAAGACAATGACTACCCCGTTGGTATTGTGACAGAGCGAGATCTTGTCCAGTTTCAAGCAGTTCAAATCGATCTGCACAAAACTAGGGCCCAGACGGTGATGAGTACGCCCTTATTTCTCCTCAGTCCCGAGGATTCCCTGTGGACGGCCCATCAGGAAATGCAAAAACGGCGGGTGGGGCGTTTGGTGGTTTCTTGGAACTGGGGTCGGGGGTTGGGCATTGTCACACAAACCAGTCTGTTAAGGGTTTTTGACCCGATGGAAATGTATGGGGTGATTGAAAATTTACAACAAACCATTCAACAGCTAGAGTCCGAGCGATCGCCCTCCCTTCCTTCTCCACCGGCGGACTTATTACCCCAACGGACCCGCACCCCATCAGAAAAAGAGAGCGCTGGCGATCGCGAATTATTACTGGCCTTGCTGGACAATGCTTACAAAGACGTAAAGTATATGTTGGCTAACTTAGATATTGTCGTCGAGCAGCGGCGATCTTTGCTTCAATCTGTTCTAGATAAGCTTGAGTACCTCGGCCGTGAAATTAGCTCTTAGATAACCGGTTTGCTTCTATTCATACTAAATCTGGTTAAGTAGCTGGTTATAATTAAATTAAAAATAGATTTTAGGTTCGATCCCTCCTTAGTCCCCCTTGATAAGGGGGGTGCCGATCCCCCCTGCCCCCCTTGATAAGGGGGGTGCCGATAGGCGGGGGGATCCCCCTTAATAAGGGGGGCATCTGATAATTTTTAACGCCTACCTACTTACTTATAATTATCTGCGAAAAAAGTTTAGTAATTTCACTGCAATTATAACGGGATTGTCGATGACTAATTTAAAAAAATGGCAAATTATTAAATCTGAGCTAGTTTTTCAGAATCGTTGGTGTCAAGTCCGTCAAGACGCGGTGCAGTTATCCTCTGGACAAGTTATCGACGATTATTTTGTTAATATTCGTCCTGAAATTGTGTTAGTTGTTCCAGTTACCGGGGATAATCAATTAGTTTTTGTCCGTCAATATCGTCACGGAGTTAAGGAAATTTTATTAGAATTTCCCGCTGGAGCAGTAGATGCGGGTGAAGATAATATTACTGCGGCAGCGCGTCGGGAATTCGAGGAGGAAACTGGTTATCAAAGTGATTCTCTAATACCTCTAGGTGTTTTGTATGATAATCCCGTTAAAGATACTAACAGAATTCATATTTTTTTGGCTCTTAATGCTATCCCCACCGGTCAACAAAAGTTAGATGTTACCGAGGAAATTGAAGTTATTCTTCGACCTTTACAGGAAATTAATCCCCAGGAAATTACTGTCTCTGGTAGTTTAGCTGCTTTCTATTTAGCGAGGGATTTTTTAAAGCAAAATTAAGGAGTTATAGCGGTTATATTAATAGGGAGGTAGTTGTCAGGAGATTATTTTTATTTATTCTACCTAATTCATAATTGATAAGTAAGTAGTTATAATTAAATTGAAGATAGATTTTGCCTCTGATCCCCCCTTGATAAGGGGGGTGTCTAACAACTTTTAACAGCTACCTACTTAATTCATAATTTATAATTCCCACTGTCTATGAGTAATTTTTTTATGATTGCTGGCTTTATTCTATCAGCTTATGCGATCGTTGCCAACGATTCCCTACAGACTTTAGGTACTTTTTTAAGTGCCAATGAAGAACGTCCCTGGTGGATTTTATGGCTGTATTCCAGTATAATCTTAGCTTCGATTTTTATCGCTGGTTGGTACATTAATCAGGGAGATGTGGCCTATAATCGACTAGAAATGATTCCCTTCCCAGAAAATTTTACTTGGATTTATATCGTTCCTCCCTTAGCAATTTTAATTCTCACCACTTGGGGAATACCCGTGAGTACAACCTTTTTGGTTTTAACAGTTTTTGCTCCCCAATCTCTAGATGAAATGTTAATTAAATCCGCTTGGGGTTATGCTATTGCTGTTATAGTGGGGTTAGTCATCTATCGAATTATTTATCGATTAGAAAACTTTTTCCTAGAAACAGTTAATAAAGAACCTCAAAAAATCTGGGTAGTTTTACAGTGGTTATCCACCGGGTTTCTCTGGAGTCAATGGTTAATGCAAGATTTTGCTAATATTTTCGCCTATCTTCCCAGAAAGTTAGCAGCAACATGGTTAGTTTTATCTCTAACAGTTATGCTACTCCTGCAAACTATCATTTTTATTAATCACGGTGGTCAAATCGAGAAAATTGTCACTAGCAAAACTAACGCCCATGATCCGCGTTCTGCAACAATTATTAACTTGATTTATGGCCTAATTTTACTGTTTTTTGTTGGCTATAATCATATTCCCATGAGTACCACTTGGGTATTTTTAGGTTTATTAGGAGGTCGAGAAATTTCTCTGACTTTAACCAGAGAAAACCCTAATTTAGCCGCCACGGGTAAATTGGTTTTAGGGGATGCTTTGAAAGCTTTTATCGGTATGATTGTTAGTGTTGCTATCGCTCTTGCTTTACCTCTAATCGCTCAAAAACTTAACTATCTATAGGTAATTATAAATTATAAATTATAGCAATTCTCTGATTTATGAGGTACAGTAAGAACAGTGAGTAAACCAATTGCGAATATCTTTTTGAGTAACTTCTAACATAGCCAATTCAATCCCTTCTATTAAGTCTTTGTAAGTTCTCACCTCCAGTTTTCTTAACATCGCTTTCACTTTTTAACAAAAGTTTTCAATAGGAGAGAATTCAGGAGAATAAGGAGGTAAATAGATGAGTCTAGCTTTTTCTTGTTCGATTATTTCTCTGACCATTTCTCCGAGATGAATCTTGGCGTTATCCATGATCAAACAGTCTCCTTCTTTAATTTTTGGCAGCACTTCCTTCAGAATAAATCCTTCAAATGTTACCGCATCCACTGCACCGTATATGTTGACTGATGCCACAACTTTTTCTAAGCTTATAGCACTAATTATTGAAATATTTCTCCCTCTTTGGCTCTCCCAGGTTTGGTGGGTAAAATGTATTCTAAGATACATTCCTCCTAGCGAGGGGGTGGAACGAACCACAAAGACACAAAGGACACAAAGATTGATCGATCATA
>NZ_JADBUZ010000233.1:0-19653 GCF_020245305.1 Microcystis sp. M20BS1
ACAACTCAGCCAATTATTTAATCCGACAAAACTTCATTTATGGTCATGGCTATTTGACCTATAATCAGATGGCCTCTCTGATGAAAAAGACAGAACAGTATCAAGCTTTACCCGCTAAAGTTTCCCAACAAGTTTTAAGAGGATTAGACCGGAACTGGCCATCATTTTTTGCCGATTCATCATTTGACTATACTTTTACTAACTATCTTTCAACACGAATAGGATTATCTGGAAGGAATACTCTTTCTCGATCGCCTTGCTTCTCCAGCGAATTGATACTCGGAGGAAGAATAGCAAAAAATCAGTAATATTGCTGAATATAAGCGATAAAATCGCAAAATATGCTTATCTCTTCAAAATAGTTTAAACAGCTTAACAGGACTATATTTATCTGACGACAAAGTTTTTGTTCGTAAATCTAAATTTTTTGTTAAAATGATAACGATTATCATTCTAGGAGAACTACCCTAACAAACAAACAAATGAACTACTTGACAAAATAAATTAATTATGCAGTAGAACTCTGCCCTCAATTAACTAGGGAGATACTCAAGACTTTTTCGGTGACTAGGAAAATCAATTTTTCCAAGTTTCCGCACCGGAGATAACCCCAAAGACGAGGAAATAAACCGATAGCTTTCATTAGTTATCGTCTAGATGCCCAGAAAAATAAATACTCTAGCAAAGGGTATTTATTAACATTGGTAAAATCAGAAAACTCGGCCGATCAATTAACTATTGGAGTCCATAAAAATATCTATGACCTTAGCTAAGTCCAAAGCAATTTTCGACAATGATGACTACAATCACTTTCCCGAAGTGATTACCGAACCTAAATCGCCGGTATCGGAAGCCGAGATGATGCAAGCGGTAAGAACACTGCTGTTAGGATTAGGAGAAGATCCCGATCGCGAAGGTTTACGAGACACTCCTAAACGAGTAGTAAAAGCCCTAAAATTTCTCACTTCTGGTTATCAGCAATCCCTGGATGAATTGCTGAATGGGGCAGTTTTTCACGAGGATGCTAACGAGATGGTTTTAATCCGAGACATCGATATTTTTAGCTCCTGTGAACACCATATTTTACCAATTATCGGCCGCGCTCATGTTGCCTATATTCCTAACGGGAAAGTGATCGGTTTATCGAAAATTGCCCGCATCTGTGAAATGTACGCCAGACGACTGCAAGTACAGGAACGTTTAACCGCACAAATTGCCGATGCTTTGCAGGGATTACTGCAACCTCAAGGGGTAGCTGTGGTGATTGAAGCGACTCATATGTGTATGGTAATGCGCGGGGTTGAAAAACCCGGTTCTTGGACTTCTACGAGTGCCGTGCGCGGTATTTTTGCCGATTCTGCTAAGACTCGTCAAGAGTTTATGAGTTTGATTCGTCATAGTCCCGATTTTCACTAATTAGTCAGGGGGATTGGGATTATTTTATCGTCCTATCCCCAGTTTTTTCCTAGGTAAAAAACCAGAGCAAAACCAGCTATTTACTGTTTACTTTTTATTTTTAACTCGCTGTTATCATGCTGATTCGTCCCCGTCGTCTTCGTTATACTCCAGCGATTCGCCGTCTTGTTCGTGAAACTGAATTAACCGTTAATGACTTGATTTATCCCCTCTTTATCATGGAGGGAGAAAATCAAAGGGTTGCTATTCCTTCTATGCCCGATTGTTATCGTTATTCCCTCGATTTATTGCTCAAAGAAGTGGTTAATGCCTATAACTTAGGCATTAATGCCATCGCTCTTTTCCCCCTGATTGCCGAGGATAAAAAAGATAATTTCGGCAGAGAAAGTTATAATCCCGATGGCTTAGTGCCAAGGGCGGTGAAAGCGATCAAAAAAGAAGTCCCTGAAATAATTATTATTACCGATGTTGCCCTCGATCCTTTTTCGATTTATGGTCATGATGGTATTGTGGAGGACGGTAAAATTCTCAATGATGAAACCCTAGAAGTTTTAGTGAAAATGTCGCTCTCGCAAGCGGCAGCCGGGGCTAATTTCGTCGCTCCTTCCGATATGATGGATGGTAGGATTGGGGCGATCCGTCGAGCTTTAGATGCGGCTGGCTATTTGGATGTGGGAATTCTCGCTTATACGGCTAAATATGCCTCTGCTTATTATGGTCCCTTCCGAGATGCCTTAGAATCAGCACCAAAATTTGGTGATAAGAAAACCTATCAAATGGATGGGGCTAATAGTCGGGAAGCCTTACGGGAAGCCAGTTTAGACATAATAGAAGGGGCAGATATTATTATGGTTAAGCCCGCTCTGGCCTACCTCGATATTATCCGTCGTCTGCGCGATAGTAGCCATCTTCCCGTCGCCGCTTACAACGTCAGTGGTGAATACGCAATGATTAAAGCGGCGGCAAAACAGGGCTGGATTGACGAAAAAAGCCTGATTTTGGAAACTTTAATCAGTATGAAACGAGCGGGGGCCGATTTGATTTTGACCTATTTTGCTGCCGATGTGGCATTAATGAAACAGGAAAGCCGATTTTAGGGTTTTTGCCAGCGAAATTGATAGAAATTATCCTGCGCTCCCCATACCTGCTGCCCGCTGCTATCATAACCTCGATCGCTGGTATCCATGCCCTGGGAATTTAGAATAATTGTATTAGTTATTTTTACCGCACCTCTGGCATTAGTGGGACAACCCTGGGGGGGAGTTTCTCCCCGATACCCCCCCGCTATCGGTTGTAAAAACACAGTACACACCGACTCGGCCAAATCTGATACATTTAATTTTCTTTCTGTCAAGTCTTTGTTACAAAAATTAATAAAGTTAGGGGCATTATTTAACTTATAAGCTTTCGATTCCACAGTGGAATTATCAGCGCTAGGTTGAATGACTAAAATTCTTTGACGATAGGGTTGATTTAAGCGATCGATAATTGCCTGTTCCTGATAAAGATAAATATTATCCTGTTTGGGGGAAAAATCCACGGCACAGGTGGTCATTTGCACCTTAGCAATGCGGGGGTTAGTCTGCGCTTGTTCCCTGGTATCCATAACCCCAATTAAATGATTAGCCACCCCCTGCACTTGCGGATTAAGGGGCAAAGATTGAGTGAGAAAAAATCCTAGGGCGATCGAAGTTTTCAGCATGAGCAGAAGCTTGATTCCGGTTAGTCTCTAATTAGCTTAAACTAATAAGCAGCAAGAGCAAAAATACCCCTTTTCCCATGGCTAATCATCTGGCTGCATCCGAAAGTCTTTACCTGCGAAAACACGCCGAAAACCCGATCGATTGGTGGTATTGGTGTGACAGCGCCCTAGAAATTGCCGGGAGAGAAGATAAACCGATCTTTCTGTCGATCGGTTATTCTAGCTGTCATTGGTGTACGGTTATGGAAGGAGAAGCGTTTTCCGATCGGGCCATTGCCGATTATCTCAATCAGTATTTTTTGCCGATCAAAGTTGATCGGGAGGAAAGACCGGACATCGATAGTATCTATATGCAAGCATTGCAGATGATGGTCGGTCAAGGGGGTTGGCCGCTGAATGTCTTCCTAACACCGGATAGTTTAATTCCCTTCTATGGTGGCACCTATTTTCCCGTGCAACCGCGCTTTAACCGGCCCGGTTTTCTGCAAGTGTTGCAATCGGTACGTCGCTATTATGACGAAGAAAAGGAGAAATTAAGCAAATTCACGGCCGAAATGCTGGGCGCGCTGCGTCAATCGGCTATTTTACCCCGAGCAGAGACCAATTTAGCCGCTCCTTCCCTTTTAGCCACAGGAATCGAGACAAATACTGCGGTGATTCAGGTTAATCCCAATAACTACGGTCGGCCCAGTTTTCCGATGATTCCCTATGCTAATCTGGCTTTGCAGGGTAGTCGCTTTGGTGACGATTTTGAGGATTCCCTCCGGCAAGCAGCCTATCAACGGGGGGAAGATCTGGCCCTGGGGGGAATCTATGACCATGTAGGGGGAGGATTCCATCGTTATACGGTGGATTCGACGTGGACAGTTCCCCATTTTGAAAAAATGCTCTACGATAACGGGCAAATTGTCGAATATTTAGCCAATTTGTGGAGTGCGGGTGATCGAGAAGCGGCCTTTGAGAGAGGGATTAAAGGCACGGTTAACTGGCTAAAACGGGAAATGACCGCCCCAGAAGGTTATTTTTATGCGGCCCAAGATGCCGATAGTTTTGAGAAGGCCACGGATGGGGAGCCGGAGGAAGGGGCCTTTTATGTCTGGTCGGATCGGTCGTTAAGGGATTATCTCTCGACCGAGGAATTGGGGCTGCTGCAGGCTAATTTTACCGTTACTGCCGAGGGGAATTTTGAGGGTCGTAATGTCCTGCAACGTCGGCAAGGGGGAGAATTAGGGAAGGAGATAGAAAATCTGCTCGATAAGTTATTTATTCGGCGTTATGGCAGTTCTCAAGCCCAATTAGCTCTTTTTCCCCCCGCCAGAGACAATCAAGAGGCGAAAACCGTCTCTTGGCCGGGACGGATTCCGGCGGTAACGGATACGAAAATGATCGTCGCTTGGAATAGTTTGATGATTTCCGGTTTAGCCCGGGCCTTTGCCGTCTTTAGCGAACCTTTGTACTGGCAAATGGCTACTCAAGCGGCCGAGTTTATTCTCAAGCATCAGTGGTTAGATGGACGTTTTCAGCGCTTGAATTATCAGGGTCAGGCCTCGGTTTTGGCCCAATCGGAGGATTTTGCCTATTTTATTAAGGCTTTACTGGACTTGCAAACGGCTAATCCCCAAGAAACTGGCTGGTTAGAGGCGGCTATCGATCTACAAGGGGAATTCGACCGCTGGTTTTGGTCCGAGGATGAGGGGGGATATTTTAATACTGCTTCTGATCATAGTCTCGATCTGATCGTGCGGGAACGAGGTTATACGGATAATGCCACCCCTTCAGCCAACGGAATTGCGATCGCTAATTTAGTGCGTCTGTCGCGATTGACGGAAAATCTAGAATATCTCGATCGGGCCGAAAAGGCCTTGCAATCTTTTAGTACCATCCTAGAACAGTCCCCCACCGCTTGCCCCAGTTTATTTGTTGCTCTCGATCACTATCGTCACGGTTTCTGTCTGCGCGCCCCGGAAAGCTCGATCGAGCCGCTGTTAGGTCGCTATTTGCCCACTGCGGTGTATCGAGTCGATGACAGTTTGCCCCCTAGCACATTTGGGTTAATTTGTCAAGGGTTATGCTGCCTTGAACCGGCGGAAAATTTAGAACAGTTAGACCGACAAATTGCCGGGGTGATGGCGGGTCCGTCAACACTGCTCGGTTAGGGATTTTTTCTCTCTGCTTCCCGCTCTCCTAGTAAATAGGCTCTGGTGTTTGGCTTTCGTTGGCAACTTCAACTAAGAAAACGGAGAGGCTATGGCTTTAGAAACTTTCGGATGATCAGTATATAACAATGACCTTAATTGCTTTTTGAGTCAAGACCTAATTTAGCGGCGTGATTGCTCTAAAATAAGGTCATCGCCTGATCAGTATATAGCAATGACCTTAATAGCTGTCATCGATTATGACATGGGAAATCTGCACTCTGCCTGTAAAGGACTGGAAACCGTGGGTGCAGTGCCGAAAATTACCGATTCTCCCCTCGATCTCGAAAAAGCTGACGCTATTGTCTTACCCGGAGTCGGTTCTTTTGATCCTGCTGTCCGGCAAATTCGCAGCCGTCATCTCGAAAAACCGATCAAAGCAGCGATCGCTAACGGTAAACCCTTTCTCGGTATCTGTCTCGGTTTACAAATTCTCTTTGACTCATCAGAGGAAGGACAAGAGGCGGGTTTAGGGGTTATTCCGGGGACAGTGCGCCGTTTTCGCTCGGAACCGGGCATTACCATTCCCCACATGGGTTGGAATCAATTAGACTTCACCCAGCCGGATCATGCTCTTTGGCAGGGATTACCCCCGCATCCTCACGTCTATTTTGTCCATTCCTATTATGTTGATCCCCTTGATAGTCATCTAACTGCTGCCACCGTCACCCACGGCAGTCAAACGGTGACGGCAGCGATCGCTCGTGAGCGTTTGGTAGCGGTGCAGTTTCACCCGGAAAAATCCTCGACTAATGGCTTAAAAATTCTGGCTAACTTTGTTCAGCAGGTGCAAAAATTAGCTTTAGTCTCCTAAATAAGCCTTTAAAACCCGCTCGTTTTTTTGGATTTCACTGGGAATACCATCGGCTAAATTTGTCCCTTCTGCTAATACCCAAATGTGGTGACAAAGGGACATAATCACATCCATATTATGCTCGATAATTAAAAAGGTAATTCCCTGACGATTCCATTCGATAATATGGTCGCTGATTTGACCGATTAAAGTGGGATTAACTCCAGCGGCCGGTTCATCTAATAAAATTAATTTTGGCTCGGTCATTAGCGCTCGGCCAATCTCTAATAATTTACGCTGTCCTCCCGATAAAGCCCCCGCATAATCGTGCGCTTTTTCCCCTAGACCGATCGAATCTAATATGTCCAAAGCTTTGGCACGATTTTCCTGTTCCTGTTGGCGAATTTTTGCCCCCTGAAACCAGACTTTGAGAAAATTTTCTCCCGTTTGTCCCGGACTAGCTAAGAGCATATTTTCTAACACCGTTAATCGGGATAATACCCTGGCGACTTGAAAAGTTCTCACACATCCTTTCAGGGCAATTTGATAGGGAGGCAGCTGATGAATCGGCTGACCATCAAGAAAAACTTCTCCTTTATCCGGGCGAATAAAATTAGATAAAAGGTTAAAAAGTGTGGTTTTGCCGGCTCCATTAGGACCGATTAACCCGGTAATGCTGCCCTGCGGCACGTCCAAATAAGCATTATTGACGGCACGAATGCCTCCAAAACTTTTCGATAATCCTTTGGCAGAAAGTAACATATATAAATTATGAATTATGAATTATGAATTATGAAGTGGGAAGTGTTTTCAGTGAAGAGTAATCGATGAACTGATAACTGATAACTGATAACTGATAACTGAAATTATTTTCCCAAAGTTAACTCCTCTTTTTTGCCGAGGATACCCTGGGGTCGCCAGATCATTAAAACCATGAGCAGCAGACCGATAATCATAATCCGTAAAGCCCCTAATTGGCTATCATTAAAAATATCTAATTGGGGTAGAATAAAGCGAGTCAGGGAATCGTAAGCCCAGAAAATTACTGCTCCTAGTAAGGTGCCGGCATTGCTACCAGAGCCACCGAGAATAATAATAATCCAAGCGTTAAAAGTCAATAACGGTTCAAAATTAGTCGGGTAAATAGTGGTTAATTGCCATGCTAAAAAAGCCCCGGCTAAACCAGCGATCGCACCGCCTAACATCAAAGATTGTAACTTATACCAAAAGACATTTTTTCCCAAGGCCCGGGGAATTTCTTCATCTTCGCGGATAGCTTTGAGGATGCGTCCCCAAGGCGATCGCAAAAGTAATTCTAAACCAGTATAAACGAGAGCGAGGAGGACTAAAACTACCACCATCAGCCCCGCTTTGTAATTATAATCATTCAAGGCAATTACGCCGTTTATATACAGAAAAAGCAGGATTATCGCCCCTAACAACCCCCAAAAGATTAAAGCTCTCTTTTGCGTCGGTTGATAGCTTTTGCCGCTAATTTGCCCAGCTTCGCGCCATTGTCGTTGCAGATTGCGCCCCAATTGCCAGAGAGCAAAGATAGCAAGCAGGGTAAACAGGGCAATAATTAATAATTTGACGGGAAAACTGGGATTTATATCCAAAGGTAGGGGATAACGTTGTAGTCCGAAACTGCCTTTCGTCAACCAATCCTCGTTAAGCACCAGCAAACGAATTAACTCAGACACCCCGATGGTGACAATCGCTAGATAATCGGCTCTTAATCTCAGGGTGGAAAAACCGATGGCTAATCCCAACAATGCCCCTAGGAGCGCCCCGACAATGGCAGCAAAAATCATCGGTACACCCTGTAAAGTTAATAAAACCGTGGCATAAGCCCCTAAAGTGGCAAAAGCAACGTGACCAAAGTTAATTAAGCCAGTAAATCCCCATTGTAGATTTAAACCGAGGGCAAAAATCGCGTAAATACCCGCCCAAATTGTCAGGGAAACTAAATAATCTGTCATCTTAAGTAAAAAGTAAAAAAGGGGTTGGGGGAGTGGGGGAGTGCCGGAGTTGGGGAGAAAAAAGCTGAAAACTCACATCTGATTACTGAAAAGGCTGATTGCTAACTGCTAGTATAATATCAGTTAAAATGGCCTCTGTAGCTTGATGGACAATTGTGACGAGCGGAGGGTGCTAGGCTATTAATAACGAAAAAACCTTGTCCTGTTGATTTCTATGCCTCTTTTGATTCTAATTGCCGATGATGATCCCGGTATCCGCCTAGCGGTCAAAGATTATTTAGAATTAGCAGGTTATAGTGTGGTAGCGGCGAGTAATGGTTTGGAAGCTTTGAATTTATTGGATACCTATCATCCCCATCTTTTGGTATCGGATATCAAAATGCCGCGTTTAGACGGTTATTCTTTGGTGACTAAGGTGCGGCAACAGCCAGAATTTAGGTTATTACCAGTAATTTTTTTAACCGAAAGAGGGTCAACGGAGGAAAGAATCCGCGGTTATCAAGTGGGTTGTGATATCTATCTTCCTAAACCTTTTGAGATGGAGGAATTAAAAGCAGTTATTCGCAATCTTTTAGAGCGATCGCAAATGGTGCAAAGTGAACGTCAATATCAGAAATTAAAACCAGAAGAAAGTCCCAAAACTAGGGATGTTTTAACTTCTTCTTTACAGGACGATTTTAAGTTAACTAATCGCGAGCGGGAAGTGTTAGAACATTTAGCCCGGGGACTTTCTAATAGTGAAATTGGGCAAAAACTGCATCTTAGTTCTCGCACGATCGAAAAATATGTTAGTAGTTTACTCAGAAAAACAATTACTAACAATCGCGCCGAACTGGTTCGTTTTTCCCTTGAACATAGATTAATCGATTAGCTGAAAGAAAAAACTTAAATTTTGTTTTTTACTTCCTCCAAAAGACTGCCACAGGAGTCTAAAAGTAGCTCGATTACGCGGTCAAAACCTTCACGACCACCGTAGTAGGGATCGGGAACTTCTTTTTCTGGGTGATAACGAGCATAGTCACACATTAACTTGATCTTTTCTTGATATTTTCCTGTCCGATCTAGGGATAAAATATCTTGATAATTGGCTTTATCCATGGCTAGGATTAGATCAAAATTCTCGAAATCTTCGCGGGTAAATTGTCTAGCTGTCCCTTGCAGAAGAATACCGCGTTTTTTGGCGGCCGTATTCATGCGAGAATCAGGAGGAGAACCGATATGATAACCGGCAGTCCCCGCAGAATCACATAGGATTTTATTGCCTAATCCTTCTTGTTCAATCAGATAAGTCATGATATTCTCGGCAGCGGGAGAACGACAGATATTTCCTAAACAGACAAAGAGTAGTTTATAGGGCATAAATTGACTGGTAGAATCATCACTAAATTGCCAATTATAGGGCATTTCTAACATCCCGATAAAGATTTATCCTCAAAAAACTCCTCGCTGTCCATTAACCTAATTTTGGCTAATCCCAAGCTTTCTAAATAATCTTGCCACCCTTGGGGAGTATCTTCGATCGCTAATAATCCTAATATCCTAGCTACGTCTGCTACCCAGGGTAGGGTATGAATTCTATAACCCTGCCAGTTTACCTCTAAGGATAACCAAGCGGGAATCTCTTGGGGGTTAAATTGTTGGGAGGCAAGATAATCAGCTTGAAAGCAGTAAATCCGAGGTGGTTTTTGACTCTCTAACAAGGTTAAACACTCCTTCTAATCTGGACATTAATCTCTTTCCCCATATTTTAGGGGAACCTCAGCATAATTTTTGTTAAATATGAACTTCTCTTGTCAAGAAATAGTTAAGTTTGCTCAAGACAATTTACCCTTAATTCTCCCCTAAGCGAGGACGAATAATTAAATAAATTGCCGGACCGATTAGAGGCAAAAGGGAAATTACCGGCAACAGGAAAGGATTTTTTAATCCCCGTCGGGTTAGATCATCTTGCAGCAAAATTGGACATAATAGGGTTAAAAGACAGAAATCTAAACTCATAACATGAATAAAACGGCTAGTTTGCCACTGATGCCAAAAATCAGACCAATTGCCGTTAATTAATCCGTAAGCGATTAAAATTGCCGCAGTAATTAGGGCAATTACTCCTAACCAAGGTGAGTCTAAAAGTTTAATGACCAGATTTTTTTTGCCAGTAAAATTGCTGTTGGGTTGACGGAGAGTTAGATAGGGTAAAATAGCGAAAGCACCCACGGCAAAGGAGGCAAAAGTAAAGGGCCAAGCGATGATTTTTTGGTCACGACCATCGATAATTAAAAGGCTAGTGTAGATAAGTGGCCAAACTCCCATCAGGTTGAAAAGAGAGATAATTAACGGGTTAATATTTTGCCATTTGCCAGTGGAAAGATCGATAATTAAATTCATTGTATCTGGTTGGTCGGGGGGTGCTAGTAAAAAAGCGTATAATCCGAAGCCTAACCAAAGTAAACCGAGAATAATTTTTGTTAACATGGGAGTAGATAATTAGGTTAATTGAGTAATCGGGTCTTCAGCATATATATTACTAGAAAAGTGATCAAAATATCAAGCAAGATTACCTAATCAATGATCACTAAGTAGGTAGGCGTTAAAAATTATCAGATGCCCCCCTTATTAAGGGGAGATCCCCCCGCCTATCGGCACCCCCCTTATCAAGGGGAGATCCCCCCGCCTATCGGCACCCCCCTTATCAAGGGGGGCAGGGGGGATCGAACCTAAAATCCATTTTTAATTTAATTATAACCAGCTACTTAATTTTTAGGGAAAACGACGAGGATTCATGGTTTCTCCTGGGGTAATTTCTGCACTTTTGGAGTGGAGTAAGCGAGTTTGTTCGAGGATAGTTTCTAAGTCTTCATCCGAGAATTCTTGTACATAGTTTAATTTGACTTCTTCTAGGAAGATAATTAATAACATCTCGATTCTTTCTAGACTGTGACGGGATTGTAATTCCCCGGCGAGAGATTGCCCGAAACGTTGGACTAATTGCTGTAATAAACGCTCAAAAACTTCGTCTTCCTGGGTAATCTTGTCAGCTATATTAACAAAGGATTGATACAATTGACTAGATAGACGATTACTCAAGTCAGTTTTTAACCCTTTCATGCCGGGTAATCGCAATAAGCTCTGATACGCAGGAGTTTGACTGAGAATTTTCTCGATATTGTATTTAATTAAAGCTTCTGCTTCCGGTTTAACTTGCGGTAAAACCTTATCAACAGTGCTATTAACTACTAACCGAAAAATTTCGATAACTTCATTAGTATCATTGAGATTATTATATCCACCACTAAGGGATTGATCGAGAAATTTCTCCACTTGTCCCCGTCGGATATATTCCTGTATTTGATTAATAATTCTCAGGAATATTATCTCAGTAATATCTTTAGAAATTAGCGCAACTAAGCCTTTAACTGCCTGTTCTTTAATCAACCTTAAGTTAATAATTTTAACTTGATCTAGGCGAATAACGGTAGGAATAAATCGCAACCATCTCCAGATAGGAATAAACAGAAAAATATCATACCAACGCCATAACATAGCCTCGCGCCAACGCAGGCCTTTATGAGTGCGAGCAATCCACCAAGTTCTCAGCATAAATTCCCAGAAAAAGATGGTGCCAAAGAAAAAATCGATCGCCTCAAAGTTATCTATCGGTCTCCCATCTTCTCCCAGGGGACGAAAATAATTAGTTTCTATTAAAGGTTGAATTTCTTGATTGAAAAATTTCAACTCTTTTTCCCAGCCATTTTGACTGAGATAATCCCAAGTCCAAAACTTCTGAAAGGCTGCTTTTGCGGAAACATTTTCTGTTTTAAAAACCCGCAAGCGCATTTTATTTTTAATCTTTTCTAAAGTCCCAGTTTTCTCGGCCGAGGCAAAGGGATTATTATCGATCATATCGACACTTTTTTGGCGTAAATTGGCTAAAATTTTCTCAATCTCTTGGCGATATTCTTGCAGATTAAACTCTGGGTTAAAGACCTTTTGATTAATTATTTCATTAAGTTTATCAACCGTAGCTAAATATTCGCTGGTACTGCGATAGGGTTTAATCCCTTTCACCACATCATACTTAGCGATTCCTTTAACAAAGGGAATTTCTAGGGGTTTGTCGGGAGGTATTTGTAATTCTTGAAAGGAAATCGGCCCGAGTTGTATTGGTTCATTAAATCTTAATAAAGTTATTTGCAAGCGTCCCTGTAACCAAAAATCTCGCAGGGGAATATAGGTTAAATCGAAAATAACCAGAATATAATTGCATAACACCAATAGGGCCATGCAAGTCTCAAAGAGATTGCGTAGGGAAAAACGACGGTTTCTGATCACGGGGTTTTTAGTCAAAGTCATTAGCCTAGAAAGCACACTTTGACTATGGTAAACCGAAAACGCCTAATTTTTTTACCTGAAAGCGATTACCCTGAATTGATTTTTATCTGTCAACAAGCCTAGGTTAAAATAGAGAGACAAACGTTGAAACAGAGTCTAGTCAATGACAGCACGGCAACCTCGCCACAGCAAAGAGGAATTTGCCCGACGTGGCGATGAACTCTATCAATCCCAAGTGCGATCGAGGTCAAAGAGGTCAAGCCTGATAGTGCGACAACCTCCTTACAGAGATAGGATAGTAGAATAGAGGAGGCTACCATATCGCTTCTTCAGACTCTAATTTAGTCTTGTAGATCAGTTATTACCATGAAAGAAAAAGTATACTTGGATTCCACCGTTCCGAGTTATTACTTTGATGAGCGTGAAACTCTAAAAGCTTTTACCGAAGTCACAAGGAAGTGGTGGTCGGAAATGTCCAGTTATTATGATTTATATATTTCAGATGCCGTGCTTCAAGAACTAACCGACGGAAACTATCCGCGTAAAGCTGAAATTATTCATTTGGTTTCGAGGATTCCTTTACTACCGCCGACTTCTGCTCTTGAACAAGTTGTCGAGTTTTATCTTGCCAACTATGTCATGCCAAGGTCTCTTGTGGGCGACGCTCTACATCTTGCCTATGCCAGCTATTTCGACATTCAATATCTCGTTACTTGGAATTGCAACCACCTAGCGAATGCTAACAAACGGAAGCATATTCGCGTTATCAATGCCCGCCTTGGTTTGTCAACACCTGAAATTATCACACCACTTGAACTATTCAAAGAGGAGAATAACTTATGATCCACTCAGAGATTTTGCAAGAAAAAGATAAAACTCAAACAAGATTATCGGAGGAATGCACGTCTATCCATGACTATTTAGTTAAGTCTCGCATTGCTGCGGAAAAGGCTGCGGAATCCTACGGGTTTACTCTCAAGTATGCTGAAGAAATTCATAAAATTCGAGAAGAACACGGCAAAGCTTTCAACGCCAACACAACAGCCTCTTAGGTTGGCTTGAGCGAAACAATTTAGATTAATTCTGATTAATTGCCAATTCATTGCCGACACAAGAGTTAAAGCGATAACAATTAGAGGAATTTGGTGAACAAGATACACTATAGCCCAGATGTGGATGCTTTATTAATTGAGTTAAACAATAATCCAATTGCTTACGCAGAGGAGGAAGGGAAAACAATATTACATTATTCCGAGGACGATCAGTTAGTTTTAATCGAGATTCTAGATTTTGGTTGTTCTCTATCGGAAGATGCTAGACAAGAACTTGCAAAATCCATATCTTCTCGTGAATCGATTAAAATATAGTTATTAGTTAATATCCATCTCACAACAATTTAAATCATGAAAGGTATTCAGTATATTGTCGATGAAACAGGAGAAAAAACAGCAGTTGTTATCGATCTAAAAGAATGGGGTCAACTGTGGAATGAGTTTTATCAAAATTTACTCGATCGCTCTCCCGTAAACGAAGACTGGATAAATCGATCGCCTTTTCGAGAAAAATTAGATCAGGCTCTCGCATGGAATGCTAATCATCCACCGCAGTTATCAGATCTAGAATCCCTAGAGAGCAAACTTGAAAATAATGAGTAAGGTTTTACTTGATCTGAACAATCCAATTTTTCAGCGAGATTTATTCAATTTACCCAAAAGTGAAGCATCATCCGCTCTGAAAACTTTCAGGAAAATTTCTCAACTAACTTGGGAGCAGTTATATCAAGATCAAGGATTAAAATGGGAGAAAATTAATTCTAAAAAAGGTCAAAAAGGAGAAAAATTGTACAGTTTTAGAATCACGCAAAAATGTAGAGCAATTGCTGCTAGAGAAGGTGATTATTTACGAATACTTTCTTTACATTCCGATCACGATTCAGCTTATCAATAATAATTTGGAACAAGATTTAAGACGTATTCTTCTCAACGAGGCCACCTTAAATAAACAAACAAAGTTCGGTGATATTTATGAAATTAAAGGACTTTTACAAGGGGTGAACGGGATAAACTTACGAGTCTCTACCTATTGGATTATCGACTCACTTACGAAAGAAACAAGATTTGTGACTTTATTACCAGATTAAAAGAGTTAGACTATGAAATTTGATATGTTTTCCGAAGTTCAATTAACCGAAGATTTGCCAGAATCTAATTTGTCTCGTGGCACTCACGCGATTATCGTGGATTATTGTCCTCGACCCGAAGGCCAAGAGGATGGCTATGTTTTAGAAGTGTTAAATAATCAGGGAAAAGCCTATACAGTTATCGCTGTAGAAGTTTCCAAGATTGAATCAATTCAAAATCTTAAACAGGATGAATTTCAAATTATATAATTCTGTTATTCTTCGCTGTGATTTCCTAGAAAACTGAGGTTTAAGAAGCTTAACCCACCATCCTTTTTTTGTGTATGTCTCCAGGGATGACGACTGTTTTCAGTTTGTTACTCTCAAGCGCCAATGAAATATTTACCGTCCGCTCTTTGGTGAAAGTTGAATAAGTTAAAATCAAAGAGAATATCCCTATCGCTACAATCTCAACTATCGATGAATCTCCTGAAAGATAGTAAAAAAATTCGTTTTATTGACCTCTTTTGTGGTTTGGGAGGGTTTCGAGTGGCGATTGAACAAGTTTGTCGCCAAAAAAACTTAGAATCTGATTGTGTTTTTTCCTGTGATATAGATAAAGATGCTCAGGCAATTTATCAGGCTAATTTTGGCGACCAACCCCGGGGAGATATTACCGAAATCGCTGCCCTAGATATTCCCAATCACGATATTTTAATGGCGGGATTTCCCTGTCAACCCTTTAGTATTTGTGGTGATTTAAAGGGGTTTGAAGATACCAGAGGCACGCTATTTTTTGAGATTGCCCGCATTTTAAAAGCCAAACAACCCGCAGCATTTATTCTGGAAAATGTCAAGCAATTGCAGGGACATCAACAGGGAAAAACCTTGCAAGTTATTCTCGATACTTTACAAGATTTAGATTACTATACCGATTATCGGGTTTTGAATGCTCTTAATTTTGGTTTACCGCAAAAACGGGAACGGATTTTTATCGTTGGTTTCCGAGAAACTAGGGGTTTTATCTGGCCAAAACCAGCTTTATCTAGAACAAGTTTAACAGAAATCTTAGAGGAAAATGTTTCGGATTTTTATTATGCTTCCGAAAAAATTCAAAAAAGTCGCCTGCTGAAAAGAGAGGGAAAAAAACCTTATAGTGAACCGACTATCTGGCACGAAAATAAAGGAGGAAATGTCAGCGCTTATCCCTATTCCTGTGCCTTGCGAGCAGGAGCATCCTATAATTATTTGTTAGTGGATGGGAAAAGACGCTTAACAGCAAGAGAAATGCTACGTTTACAAGGTTTTCCCGATGATTATCAAATTGTCGGCAGTTATCAAACTATGCGAAAATTAACGGGTAATAGTGTAGCGATTTCCTGCGTAGCTGCTGTGGTTAATTCTGTAATCGAGTCTTGGTTAGATATTGAGCAAGCATCAACTAATTCATTCTCGTTCAATCGACACCTTAATTAAGTTTATTTTTGACTTAGGAGTTTTAGATAGTGGTAATTATTCAAGACGCTTTTAATTCCCTATATAGACAGTAAAATACTAGGAGATTATAGCCTGTTTGAGTCCTAATTTATGTCTCTAAAATTAGCTGACCCATTGCCTTGAGCATTTGGAGCAGATTAATTGCTGATTCAGGATACATTAAATTAAGTTCTGGCATTATTTGATAAGTGGGGTTAGTTTCTTGTCTGAGATGGACGAACATATATTGTAAGCCATTAGTTGCTAATCCCCAAACTGAGGGTTGTCTTTCTAAGCTATTGTAGGCATAAGTCAATAATTGAGGTAATCCCTGACGCACTTCGATTCCACTCTCTTTAGCTTCAATGACTAAAATCCAAAAAGGGATATCATTGACAGTTGCTATCGAATTATTCACCGTGACAATATCAAACCGTCCGCTAATAGTTTTATCTTCATCCACAAGGATAATATTATCAATCCCTTCTTCAACCCTAATCTTAATCGGATAACGATAAAAACCCGCTAACCGCAATAGGGGAAATAGGGTTGAAACTTTAACTTGTCCTTCTGATGCTTTATCTTCCATCAAATAGGGTCGAAAATCGTTGCGGATTTGAACAAGTTCTAATTTTTCTGCGTCGCTGACGGTTTCCAATGTTAAAAGCTCTGTAAATGAAACATCCTCAAGCTTTTCTTGGAAATTAAGATGACGTTGAACATCAGCAAGGGTTAGTTTACTCGTTTTGAGGGTAAGCATTGATTGAGCAAGCAGTACAGTCCTGTTTCCATGATAGCGGAAAATAGGTTTCTCGGCTGTTCTTGCTAACAAAATAAGCCAAGACAGAAACACAAATTTAACAATAAAGTTGCTGGGTGGGGTGCGGATTGTTAATGTTGGTTTTTTAAAAGAATTGGTTGCCTTCTAACGCACTTTACACTCGTCGGCCTTTTTTGGGACTATTAACCCCTATCTCTATAGGTGAGTTAGCAATGGGTAACTAGAATAATAAAGGAGAACCATTGCCGAAAAACGAGAACGCTATGCCAGAAGAAACTATTTGGATTATCACCGCAGAAGATACCCCCGTCACCCCCGATAAAGATGCGAAAGGAAACGACACCTATGACAATCCCTGGGACACGAGGAAAACTATCACCGAAGCTGCGACTCGTGGCGTAAAAGTGAGCATAGAGAAGCTAGAGACAGAACTATCCCATTTTCTCCAGCTTATCGGCAAAGTCTTCAATCAAGCACAGAAACAGGTCAACGAGCAAACCGGTTTTAAACTCGATGAAGTAGAGCTTTGCGTAGAGATTACCGGAGAAGGTGAAGTAAAATTATTAGGGACGGGGATTAAGACCGGCACCAAAGGCGGATTAACCCTAAAATTCAAGCGAGACGAGAAAAACACACCGACCGCAGACTAATGGCGAACTGGGGATTATTTATCGGGATAAATCAATACAAACGCTTGAAACCGCTCAAATGTGCCAAGCAGGACGCGGTAGAGATGGCGCGTTATTGTCGTGACGAAATTAATTTTGAGGAAGTTTTCCTGTTTACCGATGAGTCTGACCCAATAACCGCGCCGAATGGTTCCCAACAGGAGACGAAACCGACGTACACAAACCTAATGGCTTTCCTGCAAGACTTTTTCGAGTCGCAACGCTTAGAAACCGGCGATAATTTCTGGTTTTTCTTCAGTGGCCACGGATTACGCCATCAGGGACAGGATTATCTCGTTCCCAGCGAGGGACACCCGACCTTAATCGAACAGACGACCATTCCCCTCAATTACGTTACCCAACGTTTACGGAGATGCGGTGCAGATAATATCATTCTCTTTCTCGATGCCTGTCGCAACGAGAACGACTTTAGCAATAAATCCGTAGGCTGGCAAAAGCAACAGGGAGTGATAACCATCGCTTCCTGTAGTCCGATGGAGGAATCCTACGAAATTCCCGAACTACAACAGGGTTCGTTTACCTATTCACTTCTAGAGGCTTTACGAATCCAAGGGGAAAATAACTGCGCCACGGTAGAAAGACTCTGTAATCGTCTCCGCGAAAGGATTCCAGAAATCAACCGACAACACAACAAACCCCCGCAAACTCTCCATTCTATTGTCGAACCGCATTATAAAAATCATCTGATTCTGTTACCGAAACAGGCAAAGACTCCCGATATAGAGTTATTGCGAGTGGAAGCTTTAGAGTTGGAAGTGGAGGGAAAGCTAGAGGAAGCGCGACAGTTGATGAGACGAGTTCTGGCTTTGGATACAACCAGACCTAAATACTGGCAAGATTACGACAGAATTAATCGAAAATTAGCACAACAGCATATTAGCCTTCCACCGTCTTTAGAATCCTCTAAACTAGAAGACGCTAATTCCACTAGCAAAAATATTTCTATCTCACCAGACCAATTATCACAAAAAAAACAAACGACTTTTCTAGAAGAATCACCATCACTTATTTGTCATTATCTTGACCGAGTTGGTCTTGAGACGGGAGGCTATAAAATCGCCTACAAAGGCAGTGATTCCTATTTTTGTTCTAGTCCTTACCAAATATTAGATACCAATCCAGACGGTCTAGCAAATAACATCGCTTATTATGTTGATGGAACAAAGAACAGTGCAAACGAATTAAAAATAGTCCTAAATGTTAATCAAGTTGAAAAATCAGAACTTGGGCATAAGACACTTCTAGACTATAGTGATAGTTTAATGCAGTCCGCTACGGGGATGGACTTACCTGATACTATCAAAACGGCGATTATTAGTGGAGTAAGTCAAGAATACACTACCGATAGTTTTATCCTAAAAGTGTTTCGGGACGATTGGCCTACAGGTCGAGGATATGCAATAAAATTTATCATTAGCTCGCTTTACTCTGTAAATTCAGCCATCGTGCCACCAACAGATCAAAAAATCGAAATCGAACTAAAAAGCGAGAAAGGAATCGATTACACGAAGCTACGGGATTTACTGAAACAACAGCAATGGAAAGAAGCGGACGAGGAAACCGCGACAGTGATGGTACAGGTAGCCAACCGAACAGAAGAAGGATGGCTACGGGTAGAGGATATGGATAATTTTCCCTGCGAGGATTTGCGAACCATTGACCAATTATGGGTTAAATATAGTGGCGGTCGCTTTGGTTTTTCCGTGCAGGCGAAAATCTACCGCGAACTCGGTGGGACGCGGCAGTTGGATCACAGAGTTTGGAACGCTTTCGGAGATAGAGTAGGCTGGCGAGTGAATAATAGCTGGATATACTACAAAGATGTTACTTTTGACCTAAAAGCACCCCTAGGACACCTCCCGGCATGGGATGCAGGAAGGGAATTACCGGACGACTGGGAGAGTTTAGGGTGGATAGTTCAACTTGAAGAAGCATGGAGTGAGATAGATTGTACTATTTCTCTTCTCTCGCGTGGAGACTTGTGAAATGTAACATATAAAGGTAACAGCCAATTTTTAAGAATCAGATATAATATGAAAGTTAGAGATGTAATTAGATTACTAGAACAAGATGGATGGTATTTATCGAGAACAAGGGGAAGCCACCGACAATTCAAACATTCTCTGAAATCAGGTTTAGTTACTGTTCCGGGTAAGCCATCCGATGATTTAGCG